>NZ_JABTYA010000255.1:0-2845 GCF_013302945.1 Streptomyces sp. 8P21H-1
GAACGGGCCGAGGCACGCACCGGGTTCAGGAACCTGCGGGCGGTCCCGCTGGCCGGCTGGTCGTACCGCGTGACCGGCCTCAGCCGCTCCGGCGACCGCGCCACGGCCGACGCGGACCTGAGCTACCGCATAGCCGGCCACGACCGGGCGCCCGTCGTCACCGCCCGCACGCTGAGCCTCCTGCGCGCCGGCGGACGCTGGTACGTGACCGCCGACCGGCCCGCCGCCGGCGCCGGCCGGCAGCTGTGGGAGCAGGGGACCGTGACGGCCGTGCGCGGCGGGCGCAGCCTCGTCCTGGGGGTCGGGCAGTCCCGTTCCGCGCTGCGCGGTTACGCGGGGCTGGCCGACCGGGCGGTGCCCGCGGTGCGGGAGGCGTGGGGCGGGGACTGGCCGGGCCGGGTCGTCGTCCTCGTACCGGGGTCGCTGGAGGGAATGGCGCAGCTGCTGGGGGCGCCCGCCGCCGGGTACCGGGGGATCGCGGCGGTCACCACGGGCGAGACGGGAGGATCGGGGAAGGTGCCCGCCGACCGGATCATCGTCAACCCGGACGCGTACGGGGTGCTGGGCTCCTTCGGCCGGCAGGTCGTGCTCACGCACGAGACGACCCATGTCGCCACCCGCGCCGCGACCTCGGCGGCGACCCCGCTGTGGCTGTCGGAGGGGTACGCGGACTGGGTCGGCTACCGGGGCACCGGCCGCTCGGCGGCGCAGGCCGCGCCCGAGCTGCGGCAGGCGGTGGCCGGCGGGGACGTGCCGGCCGGGCTGCCCGCGGACGGGGACTTCGGGTTCGGCGGGGACGCGGGGAAGCTGGCGCGGGCCTACGAGAGCGGCTGGCTGGCCTGCCGGCTGATCGCCGAGCGGTGGGGCGAGGTGCGGCTCGGCGAGTTCTACCGGGCCGTGGGGGAGCACGGGAAGCGGGCGGGGGCGGTGGAGACCGGGATGCGGGAGGTCCTGGACACGTCCCTGGAGGAGTTCACGGCCCACTGGCGGGCCTACCTGCGGGACCGGCTGGGGTGACCCGCCGGGGATGACCCGCCGGGGATGACCTGCCGGGGGTGATCGGCCGGGGATGACCTGCCGGGGATGACCTGCCGGGGTGGCTCCGGCCGTCCCTCAGCCGGTCAGGGACTCCTCGCCGGCGCGGGCCGCCCGGCTCGGCACGGGGGCCGGCTCCCGGTACGACACGGTGTCGCGCCACAGCAGCACGCCCGCGGTGACGGTCGCGGCGACCAGCAGGCCGTTGCGGATCACCAGCAGGGTGATGCCGAAGGGGGTGCTGCCGACGACGTCCGCGAAGTACACGGGGAACTCCAGCACGGTGAAGAAGCACGCCACCAGTACCATCCCCGCCGGCGGGCCCATCCGGCTGCCGCGGAAGAGCAGGCAGACGGCGGCCAGCCCGACCAGCCACACCAGGTACTGGGGGCTGATGACCCGGCTCGTCGTGGTGAACAGCAGGACCGCCACGAAGGAGGCGTCCGCCGCCGTGTGCACCAGGAACCGGGTCGCGCACAGCCGCCACAGCAGCAGCCAGCCGAACGCCAGCCCGGTCAGCATCAGCGCCACCGTGCTCACCACGTCGACGTACGGGCCGAGGAACTCCACCGAGCCGTAGTTGAGCAGGACCCGGCCCTCCCAGCCGTGGTGCCGGGCGACGTGGAAGACCAGCGCGCCCAGGGACTCGACCTCGGTCCCGCGGTCGCGCTGGAAGGTCAGGAACGCGAACGCGCCCGGCATCAGCGCGGTGAACAGCAGCGCGACGCCCGCGGCCGTCGCCGCCGCCGCGCCCCAGGCCCGGCGCCCCGTCGTGCCCACGAGCAGCAGCAGCGGCCACACCTTCAGCAGGGCGCCGAACGCGGCCAGCGCGCCCATGACCCTCGGGTGCCGGACGCCCGCGAGGAGGGCGGCCACGGCGACGGCGGTCACCATCACGTCGTACCGCGAGTACACCGTCGGGCCGAGCAGGGGCACCCCCACCACCCACACCCAGACGCCGCGCCGCGACCTCTCCCGGCGCCGGCCCGCGTACAGGAGCAGCGCGAGCGCGCACAGGTCGGCGGCGAGGGCCAGGGCGAAGAACGCCTCCGGGTAGGCGAGGAACGGCAGCAGCGCGGGGGAGAGGATCGCGAGCGCGGCGGCCGGCGGGTACTGCCAGGTCACGTCGTCCAGCGGGAAGGTGCCGGTGCGCAGGACCTCGTACCAGTTCCGGTAGGTCACCGCGACGTCGCTCGTGACGTCCGGGCCGGGGAAGACGAACACCTTGAGGACGAAGAGGAGCAGCGCCAGCCTCGTCAGGACCCAGACGGCCAGCAGTACGTACGGGAACCGCGGCCCCCTGGCTTCCGCCATGCCCACCTGCCTCTTCCCGTGAGGATCCCCCGGTACGGTCCCGCCGCGGCGGCCCGCGCGGTCCGTGCGGTCACCGTTTCGCGCGTTCCTGTGCGGGAGCGGTGGAGCACGGCCGGGCGGAGGTGCCGGGCAGGGGTTCGGTACTGTCGACGGCGATGCGCAAGACGATGCACAAGACCTTGATCGTGACCAACGACTTCCCGCCGAGACCGGGCGGCATCCAGGCGTTCCTGCACAACATGGCGTTGCGGCTGGACCCCGAACGGCTCGTCGTCTACGCCTCCACGTGGAAGCGGGGGCGGGAGGGAGCCGAGGCCACAGCTGCCTTCGACGCCGAACAGCCCTTCGTCATCGTACGCGACCGAACAACCATGCTGCTGCCCACTCCGCGGGTCTCCCGGCGGGCCGCCGGGCTGCTGCGGGAGCACGGCTGCACCTCGGTGTGGTTCGGCGCGGCGGCCCCGCTCGGGCTGCTCGCGCCCGCGCTGCGCAGGGC
>NZ_JABTYA010000256.1:0-7741 GCF_013302945.1 Streptomyces sp. 8P21H-1
ACCGAGCTCGAAGCCCATCTGGACCTCTTCCGCTGGCTGCAGCGCTACAACAACGTCCGACGCCACTCCCGCCTCGGCCACCGCAGCCCGATCGCCTACGAGCGAGCCCTCCGCACAACACCAACTACGCTGGCCGAAGCCGCATGACCCGTGTTCAGGAATGTGGGTCAAGACCCGTAGCGCCACTGCACCCCGGTCCGGTCCACGTACAAGATCGCGTCCATGATGTCGCGCAGGTCATGTTCCGGCGGTCGGCCGAAGTCCAGGGCCCGGCCGCGGCGCTCGAAACGCCAGGCCGCCAGGACCGGCTCGGTCAACTCCCAGCGGGCATCGGACAGGTCACTCGGATACGGGCGCCGCTTCGACATGCTTCCGGCGTACCGCTACGGACCGAATGCGCCCAGTCGCACACCAACCGGCGGTCGAAGCACACAACCTCGAAGACCGGACATCCTGGGATGAGACAGGAGTACGGCCCCTTCTGTCCCATCCGCAACCTCTCACGCCCCACCGATAACGACGACCCCCGCGACCTCGCCTGTACCGTCACCTACCGCTTACGGAATCATCTGATAAACGAACACTATGGATTAAAACGGCCTCTGAGTTAGTGTTTGAGATCTCTCGTCGGGCGGTCTGTTCGGCTGGACGATGGTGGTTGTGACGTCCGGCAGGGGCGTTCGGCGACATTGCCGGGAGTATGGGATTCCGCTGTCGCTGACGAAGTCGGAGGCAGCGGTGTTCTGTTCGGGCGCGTGCAGGTCACGGAAGTGGCGGACGCTGGAACAGGCCCGTCGGCGGGTGGCAGCGATGCAGCATGGGGAACAGGCGACGTGTCCGGTTTGCGGTCAGAGTTGGATAGCGGAGGTGGAGCATCGCCGCTCGGCGGTGTTCTGCTCGTCGCGCTGCCGGACGCGGGCATGGTGGGAAAAGAGGAGTTGGCAGCACCGCGGCAGGCCGGCCTTGAAGGCCGCCGGAGCGCTGTAAGGCGACCCACCGAATTGAGCCGAAGCGCAGGAGTTGTCGCCAGCGGGGTCGGATGAGCTGACGAATGAGGTCGGCCGAAGCAGTCTGGTTGCCACAGGCGAGGCATCCGGCTTGTCACATACGCTCATTGAGCAACCTTCTGTCACCAGAAGTGAAGATTGAGAGCATGCGGCTCGTCGTGGCGGTTTTATGAGACATGGCCGCTACACGCGCTGGGTCGGGAAAGGCAGTCGAGGCCGCTGATGTCGTGGTCGTCTGATGCATCAGTGCGGCTGGCAGGAGATTTTCGTGTGTCCCGACACGGTTGAGTAGAGGCCCTCATTGGTCCAGGCCCGAAATCGTCGGGTCGCAGAAGACAGGTGATGGAAATGCGAGATGAGGCCGCCAAGCGGGTCGAGCTGGTCTTCTCCCTCTTCGACGCCAACGGCAACGGAGTCGTCGACTCCGACGACTTCGACCTGATGATGGGCCGTGTTCTGGAGGCTGCGGCCGCTTCGGACGACGGCGCCAAGGCCGCCATCCGGGCCGCGTTCCGCCGCTACTGGACGACGCTGGCCACCAAACTGGACGCCAACGGCGACGGTGTGATCACCGTGGACGAGTTCCGTCCGTTCGTGCTCGACCCCGAGCGCTTCGGTCCCACGATCGCCGAGTTCGCCGAGGCCCTCTCCGCACTCGGCGACCCTGACGGGGACGGCCTGATCGAGCGCCCCCTCTTCGTATCACTGATGACGGCGATCGGCTTCGAGGAGGCGAACATCCACGCCCTCTTCGACGCCTTCGGTCCGGACGCCGAGGACCGCATCACCGTGACTACGTGGGCCGTCGGCATCAAGGACTACTACGCGCCGGACATGGCCGGGATCCCGGGTGACCGACTGGTGGCCGCCTGAGCCCTCCGACACGATCCGGCAGGGGCCCTGCCGACCGTGGGCGGCACCGCTACGGCGTAACCGAAGTGCCGTTTCCATCGGGACGCCTCCCAACGCACGGGGGTTGAGGCCGGGGCCCGCCCTCAGCCCCCGTGCGAACGTCGTCGTGAGCGTCGCGGGCGTCATGGCGAGGGCTTGTGCGCGAACACCCATCGGTTTCCCTCCAGCGCATCGTTGGGCTCGGGGAGAGGGCCACGTTGGTACCGGCGGGTGAAGTCGAAGGGCGTGTGCATCGAGGTGGACCAGCCCTTGGCTGTCAGGTCGCCCGCGGAGTCGGGTCGTGGCCCCTTGTCGAAGAGGTGAAGCAGGTCGATGCCGATCTGTTCGCGCGTCGCCGTGTAGATCGGGCTGTCACGGTACGCCTGCAGGTCCTTTTCCAGCTTGGCCTCGAAGGCCAGAGCGCTGCCTCCGGTGGTCAGCCTGTCCACCGTGTCGATAAGGTACGTCTCAGCGGGGCCCGGCAGGTAGAAGAGGAGTCCTTCGGCCAGCCAGACGCTCGGTGCGGCCGGGTCGAAGCCGACGGTGGTCAGCGCACTGACCCAGCCCTCACGCAGGTCGACCGGTACGGGGACGCGCTTCACCTTCGCGGCGGCCGACAGGTTCGTGAGCACCCGTTGCTTGAAGGCCAGCACGCCCGCCCTGTCGATCTCGAAGACGACGCAGTCGGACGGCAGATCCAGCCGGAAGGCGCGGGTGTCCAACCCGGCTCCCAACAGGACCACTTGGCGGGCGCTCGCACCGACCGACCGGAGGAGGAAGTCGTCGAGCGCCCTCGTCCGCAAGCCGAAGTAGCGGGCGAACCGCCCCCACAGCGGGTTGTTGTCCCCGTCCGGAACCTGCTCGATGCGCACCGGCCAGTCCGCGCAGGCGGGGGCCGCGCGCACGAAGTGTTCCGCGTAGGCGTCCTGGGCCAGGCTGTCGTGGCGGTGGGTCTCGATGGCCCGCGCCGCGGCGACCAGGAGGGCGGTCAGGCCCACACCTCCGTCCACGCCTTCCACGTCTGTGTGCTGGGGCGTCGTGCCTGCCATGCTTCCTCCGTTGGCGGAAGTGGGGATGCGAGATGCTCATCTGTCGGACGGGGTGAGTCCTCGGTGCCGCGTGCCTCGCTCATCGGCTTGTTCTCTCCGGGAGCAGGACGGGTTTGACCACACGGCCCGCGTCGCAGTCACGTTCGGCCTCGTTGATGCCGGCCAACGGGTAGGTGCGGATCAGCTGGTCGAAAGGGAAGCGTCCGGCCTGCCACAGTCCGATCAGCCGGGGTACCAGCACTCCGGGTACTGCGTCCCCTTCGCAGATGTGGCGGATGCTGCGGCCACGGTCGAGCGTGCCCGGTTCGAGCGCCAGTGGGGTGTGGAGGCGTGCCACCAGGCCGAGGCTGCCGGTGGGACGCAGGGCTTGGAGCGCGTTGTTGATGAGCGGGGGTGAGGCCGTGGTGTCCAGCGCATACTGGGCGCCGCCGTCGGTCAGTCGCCGGATCCGTTCGGGCAGGTCGGGTGAGGCGGCAGGCAGGGGGGTCGCGCCGAACCGCTCGGCCGAAGCGAGCCTCTCAGGATGCCGGTCGACGGCCACGGTCAGCACGCCTGCGGCGGTGGCCGCCATCACCGCGGTCAGGCCCACCGCTCCCGCACCGAAGACCACGAGAGTGTCGCCGGGACCTGCACCGAAGGTGTTCAGCACGGCTCCGGCGCCGGTGAGGGCACCGCAGCCGAGGGGCCCGAGCAGTTCGAGAGGCAGTGCGGGGTCGACCCGTACGGCGTTGCGAGCCGGCACGAGGGCGTACTCGGCGAACGAGGACTGCCCGAACCACCGGGGTGCCAGTGCTTTACCGGTCGCGTCGGTGAGCCGCGGCGGTTCCTCCTTGCGCCCCCCGAAGAGGTTGAGGGAAGCAAAGGAGTCGCAGTAGGCGGGGGCCGCGCCGCGGCAGGTCCGGCATTGTCCGCAGGAGTCGAAGCTCAGCACGACGTGGTCACCGACGCCGATCGCCGCGTCCGGGCCACCCCCCGTCCGCACCACGACCCCAGCGCCCTCATGACCGAGGATGGTCGGCACAGGGCTCCGGCCGGCGGATCGCCGGACCGCGAGATCGGTCCGGCACATCCCGGTGCCCGCGATCTCGACCAGGATCTCGCCGACGGCGGGCTCTGTCCGCAGAACCACCTCCTCGACCGTGAACGGCTCCTCGTACGAGCGCAATACGGCTGCCTGGAACCTCATCGTCACGCCTCCCGCGGACGGTGGACGACGAAGGGCCGGAGGTTGCCGTACAGCCCCCACGGCCCACCCGCGACGCCGACCCCGCTGGTCTTGACACCTGCGAAGGGTTGGGCGAGGGACAGTTCGGCATGATGGTTGACCCAGGCTGTGCCGCATTCAAGCCGCTCGGCCACCGCCTCGGCCCGGTCGAGATCGGTACCCCACACGGAGCCACCCAGTCCGAAGCCGGTGCCATTGGCCGCGTCGACGGCTTCGTCGAGGCTCCGGTACGGCAGCACCGGCAGAACCGGTCCGAACTGTTCCCCGGTCACCACCGGGCTGCCGGGCGGCACATCGGTGAGAATCGTGGGAGCGAAGAAGTAACCCGGTCCGTCCTGCCGGTGGCCGCCGGCCGCCGCCCGGGCACCGTCCGCCAGAGCCTGCTGTGTGACCCGCTCGATTCGGGCCAGCTGCGGGGCGTTGTTGACCGGGCCCAGCCGGGTTTCAGGGTTCAGGCCGGGGCCGACGGTGACGGTCTTCGCGCGCTGGGCTAGGGCTTCGACGACCTCGGCATGCAACCGGGCAGGGGCGTAGAGGCGTTTGACCGCCATGCAGACCTGACCGCAGTTGCGAAACGCCGCCCAGAACAGCCGATCCGCGATCCGGTCCACGTCGACGTCGTCCAGCAGGACGGCAGCGTCATTGCCGCCCAGCTCCAAAGTGACCCGGGCGAGCGAGGCGGCCGCCGCTCCGGCGACGGCCCGCCCGGTGGACACCGAACCGGTGAAGGTGACGTGGCGGATGCCCGGGTGGGACGCGAGACGGGCACCGAGGGGTTCGCGGCCGGTGACTACGGTCAGGACGTCCTCGGGCAGGACGGTGGCAAGGACCGAACCGAGCAGCCGGGTGGCCAAAGGGGTGAAAGGAGAGGGCTTGAGGACCACGGTGTTGCCCGCCGCGAGCGCGGGCGCGAACTTCGCCGCCGCGAGCTGGAGGGGAAAGTTCCATGGCACGATCGCGGCGACGGGCCCGAGCGGTCGCCAGCGGATCTCGCTGCGCACCGGTCGGCCGTCGACGATCTGCCGGGTTCTGGGTGTGAGGTCTGCGAAGTAGCGTAGACGGGCCGCCGTACGGGCGACCTCCGCGTACGACTCGGCCAGAGGCTTGCCCTGCTCCCGGGTGAGCAACCGGGCGAGGTCATCGCCGGCCGCCTCCACTGCGTCGGCCGCCACGCGCAACGCAGTGGTGCGGGCGGCAGGGTCGGCCCGCCAACCGTGCCAGGCCCGGTGGGCCCGGTCGACCACGGCGTCCAACTCGTCCGGCTGCTGATCGAAAGCCTCGTCGAAAGCTTCCCCGGTGGCCGGGTCGACGACGGCGAAGCGTGCGGCCCGGTGTCCGGGGACGCGATCGGCCTCAGAGGTCGGCATGACGGCGGTCAGCGCACGGAGGGGACGCCGGCGGTGTGCTCTCGGGCGTGCCGGTCCATCTCCGCCCGGAAGGCGGCCACCAGATGCGGCTGGATCCTTCCGGTATTGCGGTCACCGCCCTCACAGACCGCTCCCCGCACACCCACGATGTCCGTACCGATGCGGGTCAGTGGACCGAGGTCGGCCTGCCTGACGCTGCCCGCGAGGGCCGCGAGCCGACCGGACGCATGGGTCAGCCGGACGAACTCGGCACAGACGTCCGGCGGAACGTGGTCGAACAACCGCGTCCCGTCCTTGACGGCGGTGTCGAGCATGGCCGCGTCGGCGCCGGAGCGGGCTGCGATGTCGGGCACGGCGAGCGGATTGACGCAGCCGATCCGGTGGGCGTCGGCATAGCCCGAGGCGACGACGAGCGCGTCCGGGCGGTGATCCTTCACCGCCCGGACGACCGCGCGCATGACCTCGATGCCCTGGTCTGGCGTCGTGCACCCATAGAGTCCGACCTTGATGTAGGTGGCCCCCGAGACGACCGCGCCGAGCGCGGCCTGGGCCACCGTGCCTGGCTTGTACGGGACATCCCCCACGGTCGCGGACACCGGCTTGTCCGCCGGGACCGCGTTGCGGACCTCCCTGATGACCCAGGGGAAGTTCGCGCCGAGAGAGCCCTCATCAGGCTTCTTGACGTCGACGATGTCGAGATGCTCCGCCGCCTTCGCGCAGTCGAGAGCCTCCTCGACACCGTCCGGGGAGATGAGAAGCAACACCCTGACCTCCTTCGCCGCCAGTCCGCCCGGCCGAAGGACAGGGGACCGCGGATCACCTGGCTCATGTGCGGTGCGCTCATCATTCCCGTCACCCTTGGGAACCGAAAGGGCGCACAGAGTGCCCATAGGATGCTCATGCCCGCATGCAGTGCGCCGTACATATCGCAACAAGTTGACTCATGGAGATGAATTCACTTAATCAGCTAACTTTCATGTATTTGTAATAAATTGTCTATATTTGTGACAAACATTGCGCTTCACCTCACCACGTGTCGAAGCGCAGTACTTGCCACCGGCATGGCCGAGTGAGCTGGTGAAGGAGACCGGTCGAAGCAGCTGGGTCGTCACCGATGAGGCACGCGGCTCGTCACAAATGCTCATTCGGAAGCCTTTCTCCGAGGTGGCCGAGGCCCGGCGCCGCCTCTTGGCTGCGCGGGGTCGCGTCCAGGTCGGGGAGGTCGCCGCGGAACTGGGCTGGAGCCGTCGGTACCCCTCGGGGCCGCTCGCGCAGCTTGCCCAGGCCGCCCTTGACCGTCGCCTTGATCACTTGAGGGCGCCGTAGTTTTTCGACTGCTCGGCGATGGCGTGGTCCCGGGTAGGGACCAGGGTGCCGTCTACGATGAGCACGGCGTCCTTGGCGAACCGCTTGCGCGACTGGAGCGCGAACATCGGCCCCAGGTGATCGATGATCCTGTCCGCCGCCGACTTTGAGATCCCGAACAGTGGGGCCAGTTGTCGCATGGTCAGGTTCGTTCGCCAGTACGCGGTGACTAGCAAGGTCCGGTCTTCCAATGGGAGGCTCCACGGCCGGCCCTTGCGGACTGAGTCCGCACCTGCGCGACGCAGTACCGTCACCAGCTTCCCGAAGGCTCGCGGGCTCAGCCCGGAGAACGGGGCTATCCAGGACGGCTCCGAAGCCGTGATCACACCAGGCACATCGAGATCGTCTCGTCCATGTGACCACTTATACAGAGAGCCACCGAGGGCTCTCGGCGGCCGTTCTCCTGAGCTTGCAACACTCTGCACGTGATCTATCCCGCGACAGACCAACTGTCCTCCGCCGAACGTGCCTTCATGATCAACGCCACCGAGATCGACATCCTCCCCGGTGTTTGGGGTGACCTCGACGAGCCGCTGGCCTCGGGGCCTGCCTCGGCTCTCGTCCCGATCCTCGGTGCCCTCGTCGACAGAGGATGGATCGAAGTATGCCGGGTCGTTCCCTGGACTGCGCCGGATGGCACTCCCGGAGAGCAGCCCGGTCTCCCCATCCCGGAGCAGGACCTTCCCGCTGTCCTGGCGGACGCCGAGAACTGGGAGTACCCGCAATCCAGCACGTGGCTGGGGTGCCTCACACTGACCCTTACCGAAGCGGGACAGAGCATCCCCCGCTGACACTCACTGATCGTTTCAGAAAGAGGTTCGCAGGCGGCGGAGGCAT
>NZ_JABTYA010000256.1:7849-11952 GCF_013302945.1 Streptomyces sp. 8P21H-1
GCATCGTCACGCGGATGTCTCTGCCGGTCAGCGCGCAATGTGTCACCGCGGACGGGGTGGAGGGTGAGCTGGTGCCGGGATGGGTGAATCCCGTGGTGTTCGGGGGGGGATCACCCTGGGGGACGTCGCTGTCGTGGGGGGTGTCGGCGGTATCTGCGATGCCCTCACGGGGTGCTCCTTCTATACCCGCTGCGGGGAGATTGACAAGCGTCGACTCAACCTCGGTCACGCCCGCGCCAGGAACTCATCGACCGTGGTCCACGTCCTGACGCGCTCCAGCTTCTGCGTCAGCGGGTCCTTGTACTTCTGCGGCTCGCCGATCTTGCAGACGGCCACCGCGGACAGTTCCAGGTCGGCGTAGCCGGTCACGCCTTGTTCGCCTCTCACCCGGTCCAGCCCTTCCTTGGGAATCCTGACCCTGCCGAGACGGACCACGGCGCCCATCATGACTCCGCCTCGGGAGAACCCGGTCAACTGGTCCAGGGACCACTCCTCGATCAGGCCAGCGGCCGTTTCCTTCTCGTTCTCGCCCGTCTGCTTCTTGGCGTCTTCCTCCGTCGGTCTGGGGCCTGTCTGGCGGTCCGGTCTGGCCTTCGAGCCGCCCATGGTGCGTTCAGTGATGACCCGGGTCGCCTGGAGGGCGCTCATGCCCCGGAAGATGGCCAAGGGTGTGACGTTGGCGAGTTTCCCGTCTCCCGTGGGGCCCATCAGCTCCCTCATGTTCTTGTGCGTGTCGAGTACCACGCTGAGCTCGGCCAGGTTCTGCGGGTTCGTGTCGAGGCGTGTCTTCAGGTCCCCGAGTTCCTTCTCGGTCTGTTGGGCAAGTTGCTCGGCGCGTGCGAGGAGTGCCGTGAAGACCCTCAGGACGTCCTCGATGGAGAACCTTTTCGTTTTACTGATGGACGCCCGGTCCACCGTCATGACGAACAGTCCGGTCCAGGTTTCCCCGCCCGCTCCCTCAGGCTTCTTCAGCTTGCCTTCCTTGATGAAATGGTCCAAGAGAGGTTTCGCGTCCACGCCTTTCAGCCGCCTTTTTCTGTGGTAAAGGCCGGGCTTGTTCAACACCGCCGGCGCCGTCGTGACGGCTTTCTTCTGGGCGACGTCGGGTTGCCTTCCCAAGGATTTCATTCGGGTCGTGTTTGGAGCCGATCGCACGGCCGACCGCGGCAAGGCTTTCGGAGCCGTCGGCGTCTCCGGATCTGTCGCCTCCTCCGGCGGTATGCTCACGCGGCGCCGTCCACGTCGGCCGTGGCCGTGCGGGCCGTGTCGGAGTCCTTGCCGTTCCAGCTCGCCGTGTTGAGTGCCGCGTGGTCGATCTGGTTGACGATCTGGGGGTTGATGAACAGGGTGCGGTACGCCTCGGCGCGCTTGGGGTCGCCCTCCTTGGCGATCGCCAGCGCCAGTTCGATGCGCTGCGCCTCCAGTTCCTTCAGGGTGTTATCGGCTGCCTGGCCGCGGACGGACTCGTGCTGGAGGCCCAGCGAGTAGGCGTCCAGCCCCTCGCCCTCGCCGAGGAACGCGTCGACCGTGATGCCGTCGGTGCGCATGACGTGGCGTTCCGCCGACATGATGATGCCCGGTACGACGATGGGGCGGCCGTCGGACACCGTGTACGTGCTGGTGTAAGCGGGGTCGACCGCCGGGGCCAGTGCCGTGCCGTCGGGGGCCTGGGTGCGGATGAAGCCCGGGTGGGTCGCACCCGTGTGGTCCCGCACGCCTTGGACCAGGCGGAAGACGTCCTCGCGCACCCCGTCCCGCTGGGCAGGGTTGAGGACCTGGTCCAGCAGCGAGTCGATCTCGGAGAGCGGCACCTCCGCCCGGGACTCGTTGTGCCCGCTGAAGAATCCGATCCGCACGTCGACCAAGTGCAGGACGCTGACGTACTCCTGGTTCATCTGGCGGAAGAGGAAGTTGAGGGTGCGGCTGACGTTGATGTTCTCGATGGTCCGCTCGACTGCCGACTCCTCCCCCTCCTCCAGCTTCAGGTCCATGCTGGTGTCGACCGACACCTCGCGGCGCGCGGATGCGCGCGAGGCGTTCTTGCCGACCGCGTTCGTGAGGCTCTTCGCGAACTCCTGCCGCGCCGACGTGTTGCTACCGGCCACTCCCCCGCTGATCGACGCCGACGCGCTGCCCCAGCCCCAGGACGCCGAGCCGGACGCCTCGGCCGACGCGTTGTACTCGAAGCTGCTCGCGGAGTCGGACTGGTTGCCCCGCTCGGCGCCGACGGACTGCTCGAAGGCCCGCTCGCTCTCGTCGCTGGTCGAGTCCACGATGGAGGACGTCGACTGGATGCCCTGCGTGGAGCGCTTGTAGGAGCTGACGCGCATCGTCGTCTTCTCGCCCGGGAGGAGAGTGAAGGTTTTGATCACCCTTCCCGGGCCGTAGCGCACCGGGACCGACGTCAGGCGGTACGTCTCCACGACCAGCAGGCGCGGGCCCGTGTACTGCGCGTCCGGGATGAAACGGCAGGTGTACGGGCCGTCCCCGGTGCGCTGTGCGATGAGTTGGTTGCCCTGGTGCATCTCCATGATCACGGTGTTCAAGTCCAGCCGGCTCAGCGCCTCGCGCAGCGCGGCCAGCCCGTCGCTGTCCCGCGGCACCTGGAGAAGCGGGAAGACGGTGGGCGAGGAGACGCCGTACTCACGCAGGGCGGTGAACGCCTGCTGGATCCGGGCGGCGGGCAGCGCCGGCGGCATCGTGCGGCACGGCGGGGTGATGGCGCCGGTCAGCGCGTCCTGGTAGCCGAGGACGTACACCTGCTTGCTCGGGCTGTGCGGCCACTGGCGGTTGTCCGGCGTCACGGGCAGCGGCCGGCTGTCGACCCAGAACGACAGCAACTGGCCCGTCAGGATGTTCTCCAGCGCCGTACCCACGTCCAGGTGGAAGGAGAGCGTGTTGCCGTCGACGCTGAGCTGGACGTGCAGCACGGTGCCCGCGAAGCGGCTGAGCTGGTTGATCGTGGAGGTCGCCGGCGCGCCCCCGTTGAAGTCGACCTGCGTGAGGACGAGCCGGTCCTCCGTCGACACCTGGCACTGCACCGGGATCGGGGTCCCGCCGCCGGCCGACAGCCGGAACGACCCCGCCGGTATGTCGGCCCTGCGCTCCAGCCGGTACGTCACGCACAGCACCTGCCGCCAGGCCGTGTCCGGCAGTGTCAGCTCCAGGACGTTCGTGCCCTGATAGCTCGACGACTCCGGTAACGGACCGGTGATGTCCTCCAGACCGCCCGCGAATGCCTGCAAACCCTGCAATCCCTGTGCCCCCTGTTCTTCCTGCACCACGGCACCCCGTCCGTCTCTCGCGGCTCAGCCCGCCTCATCGTGCACTGACGCCACGTGAGGAATATGGGGCCGACCTCTTCCTTTGGCAAGAGGTGCGCACGCGGCGCGTCCAGGGGCCCGGCGAGGAGGAGGCCCGGTGCGCGGGCTAACTGATCGTTTCAGAAGAGTTGAGCTGCGGGCCTTGTGCTCGACGATCTTGGTCGGCAGGCTGTCCCGGGTACGTGCTGATCTTGTTCCTGACGAGTTGTGGGAACGGGTGGCTCCGCTGCTGCCACCCGCTCCCGAGCGGCGCCGTCACCATCCGGGGCGGTTGCGTGTTCCCGACCGAACGGCACTCGCCGGCGTCCTGTGCGTGCTGCGGACCGGCGTCGCCTGGCGTGACGTCCCCGCGGAGACGGTGGGCTGCTCAGGTGTGACGGCCTGGCGCCGACTACGGGACTGGACCGAGGCCGGCGTTTGGCCCCGCCTGCACGCCGCCCTGCTCAGCGAGTTGCGACGCGTCGACCTGTTGGACCTGGACGACTGCGCCGTGGACGGCTCACACATCCGGGCTCTCAAAGGGGGGATCACGTCGGTCCCTCGCCCGTCGACCGCGCCCGTCCCGGCTCCAAGCACCATCTGATCGTCGACCGCCACGGAACACCGCTCGCCGTCACGCTCACCGGCGGCAGCCGACACGACGTCACCCAACTCCTGCCACTGCTGGACGCCGTCCCGCCGATCCGGGGTCTGCGGGGACGCCCCCGCCGCAAGCCCAGACGGCTATACGCCGACCGTGGCTACGGCTTCGACAAGTACCGCCGCCTGCTGTGGAAGCGC
>NZ_JABTYA010000256.1:12033-14605 GCF_013302945.1 Streptomyces sp. 8P21H-1
AAACCGACCTACGCATCGGGGCCCGCGTCCACCGACCGCCAAACCCCTGCTGAGCACAGGCAGTCCCGCCTCCCCGCCTCCGTCACGCCTGCAATCTTCCAGCCGAGCGCCCTGTCCGGAAGCGGGCACCGGACGTTCCATCGAACGCGGCGGCCCGCGACCGGCTGGCGCAGCTGGCGGCCGAGCACGGTACGACGATCCGCAGCCTGGTGGAGGAGCTGGCGCAGGACACCCCCACCCGGGCCGAGCGTACGGAGCTGGCCCGCTCCGAACTCGCCTCCGCGCTGGGGCACGCGGCTGGCACACCCTGCTCGAGCGCGGCCTCCTCCAGGGCCGCATCCGCGACGAAGGCGCCTTCGCCGTGCTCGACCTCGACCACGCCCCCGCGCCGTGGCTGCTCGGCGACGCCGCCCTCGCCAGCGCCTACAACACCGCCTACGACCGCGTGTACCCCGGCGCGCTGACCGAACTGGGCATCCCCGCCCACGCCCTGACCGGCCGCAAGGCGTGGGAAAAGTGGCTGTACAGCTGAAATCCACGCATCATTGCGGCTGAGCACAATAGGTGCTGCTTCGCAGACGGGCTCCGAGGTCGTCGGCCAGGTCGAGTAGAGGGCGTCGGTGCTGGTCTGTATCGAGCATCGTTGCCTGGGGTGAGGGGCGGCCAGGGGGGATCCTTCCGGAGTCGAAACTGGGACCTCGGGGGTCACTGGTAAGGGTGCCGTCCAAGCTCTCGATGGGACCGTGGCGGCACTCCGGCGCCGGTTCACGACCTTTGGGCCGACTGCATTCAGTCAGTCGCTCACGCGTCCGCCTGCGATATCTGAGAAACGGCTCTGACCTGGTGTTTTCCTGGGATCTATCTAGTCTGGGAGGTTCTGCTCGACATCATCGGAGGGGACATCGTGAGTGAGGAAGACACTAGGTACGACGCCAGCCACATCGAGGTGTTGGTGGGGTGGGAAGCTGTTCGGAAGCGGCCCGGGATGTACGTCGGCTCGACGAGTGAACGCGGCCTGCGTCAGATGGTGTTCGAGGTCGCGGACCGGGCGGTGAACGAGGTTCTGGCCGGCCGTGCCGCCTCCGTCGACATCACTCTGATGCCCGACGGCGGCGTGTGTGTCGCCGACGACGGGCCGGGCGTTCCCATCGGCGAGACGGAGGGCGTCGGCGGGCGCGGGCTCGAAGCCCTGCTCACCCAAATGCAGGCCGGAGTGGGTACCGGAAGCCGTCACGACGTGACGCTTGGCTTCTTCGGTGGGGCCCGCCGTCGTCAATGCCCTCTCGCGCCGGATGACGGCCGAGGTGCGCCGCGAGGGAGTCCTATGGATCCAGGAGCACGCGCGCGGCGTGGTCGCCATCCCGCTCACCAAGGTGGGGACGGCGCGCGGTAGCGGGACCACCATTGCCTTTTGGCCTGACGTTGACATCTTCGGAGCCACGGAGTTCTCGTTCGACGCGCTGGAGGAACGATTCAGAGAACTGGTCTTCCTGAACCAGGGCCTGGAAATCTCACTGACCGACCTGCGCCGCCCGGATGAGTCCCGTTCAGTGCGGCTCCGCTTCCCGGGCGGGACGCGGGACTTCGTCGGCTTCCTCGACGGCCACACGGCGGCGTCCGCCCCCACGGACACCATCGCTTTTGAGTGCGAGGACCCTCGGATGGCGGGGGCGATGCAGGTGGCCTTCCGCTGGTGCAGTTGCCCTGGGGAACGGATACGGAGCTTCGCCAACAGCCGGCCCACCATCGGAGGTACGCACAAGATGGGCTTCCGCGACGGGATGGCGGTCGCGGTCACCGCGTACGCGCGGGAGCAGGGGCTGCTGACACCTATGGATCCCGACTTTGACGCCGATCGGATCGGCGCGGGTCTGACGGCGGTCGTGTCGGTGAAGCTGGACCGTCCCGAGTTCGAGGGCGCCACGCGCGGCGTGCTGGGCAACTCCGAAGTGCGCGACTGTGTCGGACAAGCCGTCCAGGACCACCTCGGCAGGTGGCTGAAGGAAGACCCGGAGCGGGCCGCAGCTGTCATCGACCAGATCGTCCAGGGTGCCCACCGGGACTGACCAACAACGATCCGCCCTGCTGGTTCAAGAAGACGGGACCGGCAGGGCGTCGGCAGGATGCAGACGCTGGATCCGAGTTCGGAAAGGCCATCCAACTGCGCGTATGGACTTGGGACCACTTTCACAAACGTTCGCTCTTGAGAACGCAGAAGGGCGCTGTCACGTTGGTGAGCGGGTGGGATGATCTTCTGGTTGATCGTGTTGGAGGGGGCTGTTCCGTGGGGGCCGTGGCTCCGTCGTGCAAGGGGCACCGATACCCGGTCGAGATCATCTCCCACTGCGTGTGGCTGTACCACCGCTTCCCCCTCAGCTTCCGCGAGGTCGAGGAGCTGATGCTCGAGCGCGGGATCGTCCTCTCCTATGAGACGGTGCGCCGCTGGTGCGCCAAGTTCGGTCAGCAGTACGCCGATTCGCTGCGCCGCCGCCGGCCCCGGCCTGGTGACAAGTGGCACCTGGACGAGGTCCTCATCAAGATCAATGGGGAACAGAAGTATCTGTGGCGGGCG
>NZ_JABTYA010000256.1:14692-42199 GCF_013302945.1 Streptomyces sp. 8P21H-1
CGCTCCCACAAGGGGCTGAACAACCGGGCGGAGAACAGCCACCAGCCCACCAGGCAGCGCAAACGAGCGATGAAGGGCTTCCGCAGCGTCGGCGCAGCCCAGCGGTTCCTGTCCGCGTTCAGCGGCATCTCACCCCACTTTCGGCCCCGACGCCACCGGCTGTCCGCACACCACTACCGAGCCGAGATGACCGTCCGCTTCACCATCTGGGAGCAGATCACCGACGCCGCCTACCCCTCCACCAAGGCCTGAGCACAGCTCGGAACCGCACTCCACCACGCCACGACGCACCATCACACACCTACCCACCCAACAACGTGACAGCACCGCGGTGAGTGCTGTCCGAGGCGGGAGGCACTGAGCGTTTTCAGCGTTGCCTCTCCAGGGTGAGGATGGCTCTGGCGATGACGGTCATGCGGTTGGGGCTGATGCGGGATCTGCGGAAGATCTGCCAGGACTTCAGTCGTGCCATGCCTCGTTCGACGGGTGCACGGGCTGCGGACAGGGCCCGGTTCGCGGTCTGTTCGGTGGTGGTGAGTTCGCCACCTGGCGGGCGGCGCTTGGCGGTGGTGACCCAGCCGCCGGCACCGATGTAGGCCATGTCGGCCAGGATCGGGACGCCCTGGCGTTCGCAGATCCGAAGGATCTTGTGGGTGCGGGCGGCCGCCAGGTCGTGGGTTCGGCCCGGCAGTGCCGGCGACAGCCACAGAATCTCCCCGGCCGGGTCCGTGACGACCTGCACGTTCACCCCGTGCCGCTTGTGCTTCGAGGAGTAGTCGGCCCTGCCGTCACCGACGCGGTCGCACTCCGCGAGCGTGCCGTCCAGGAGAACGAAGTCCGGATCGTGTGTGCGCAGCGTCTTCAGTAGGCCCGGTGCCCGCTCGGCGAGGAGCCCAGTGACCGCGGTGACGTAGGCGTGAGCGGTGCCGACCGATATCCCGAAAGCCGAGGCGATACGGGCGAGGGTCTCGTGGCGACGCAGGTACACGAGTGCGATCAGCGCACGCCGGTGTGGGGGAAGTTTGCACCGGCGGTCACCTTCACGGGTGACGGTGAGCATGGTGACCCACTCGACCAAAGCGTGAGGCAGGTCGACTGCGGCAGGATATGGAACCAACAGGGCTCCTGCGTTGCTGAGTTGAGACGTCGAACACCTCCCTCAACAGCACGGGAGCCCTGCCCGTTGTGCACCCCGATCCCACACCGCACCATCACCCGACCGGTGGCCATTTTTTGAAAACGCTCATTGACTTGGCCATGGCCACCTTCGTCTCGAAGACGACCGCGTCGTCGATGCCGGCCCGTCGGCAGCGGTCCCGGTCGTCGGTCCAGGAGGTGGGCAGATACAGCCGAGGCGAGGAAGGGCTGGAACGCCCATCGCCCCGGTCAGACACGATCACCAGCGTGTTACGCAGTCCGCACCATGGTGACGCAGGCGTTCACTGACCGGCCGAAGCGTTCAGTCGACCGCACCGGAGAAGCCGTCTGCCGCGGCGCGGTCACCTCTCGCACGCGCCCGTACCGCCCAGAGTCCATTCTCAACTGAGGTTGGGCTCCGCTGCCGTCTCAGCTGCGGTGCTGGGACCGGTCCCTGCAAGTCCTGTGCAGAGAAGAACATATGCGGTCAGAGCCAGGAACGGTATCTGGCCGCCCGCGCGGTCGATGTCGTCGATGAAGTACCCCGAGAGCCCTACCCAGAACAGCCCACCGGTGGCCAGCATCACTGTGTTGCCGACCTCCCCCATCGCCCGCATGCCAGCCCACAGCACAAGGGGCATCAGAGCCCAGGAGGCAGCCGTCGTGACCAGAAATTCGAACGCACCGGAGAACACCGTGTCGCCTGCGGCTGCGCTGTCGCGGGCCCACATGTAGCCGGAAGCCATGAGGGTGTGACTGGCCGCTGTGGCGGCGGTGACGGTCAGGGCCCCTTTGGCATGTCTTGCGTATCGCATGGCGGTGATCCTCGCTCTTCCTCGGCTGTGGGCCCGGCACGCATGCGCCAGGCATCCGCTCAATGCGGTGGAGGCAGCGGGTGCAGGGCGTTGCCGACTGTGCAACCGCCCTCTCCGGGCATCCGCTGGATACGGGGCGGCATCCATACTTCGGTAGTGCCCGGTTCCACGCGGGCGAGGAGGCAGTCCTGCGGGTCGAAGTGGTTACCTTGGACTGACAGGAGAACGCCGACCCGCCCGCCGTACGCCTTCACCTCGGTACGGATCGCAGGATCCAGGTCGAGGGCGGCGAGCGTACGGCGCACCCTGGCCTCGTCCACCTGGCTGCCCGCCGCCACCCGGGGAAGTGACGCGCGGAGCTCCTTGAAAGGCAGCCGGGGCGGTTCGGGTGGCGGAGCGAAAGACAGCGGAGGGCCATCCGGGCAGTCCACGTCGCGGGGGGCCTCCCCCCACCGCGACTTGGGAGACAGTCGCACGGCGAAGCAGCGGCGTACGACGATCTCCTGGACGTCGAACCATTCGTTGTACGCCGATCCGGGCGTACGGACAATCACATCGACGCCGTCCCCGTCGTGTGTCGAAGTACCCGTCACCCGCAGTACCTCCACACCGTCGATACCCGTGGCGGAGCGTCCGACCTCTTCCGCCGTGCGGGGGCGCTGGCTGCGCAGCAACTTACCCGCCCTCGTGGCCGCCTCCCGCGCAACGTCCGTCGCCTCGACCTCGCTGGACTGCACCACGCCGCAGCCGGCAGTGAGCAGCAACAGCGGGGCAAGCAGCAGTAGTCGGCGCATGACCCCACCCTTCCGGCGCCGCGCGCGACGGGCAGCCGCTCACATACTCAGACCGGTGTAGGTGATCGTACTCAGCCGGTGGGCGATCAGCCGCGGACGCCGGCTTCATGAGGTCGAGGACGCGGGAGGCACACCATCCCGGATCCCACGCCACGGCCTCAACTCGGCCAGGGTCACTCGATCAGTGGCCACTCTGAAAGAGCTCACTGATTCCGTAAGGCTTCGATTTACCAGCGGCCTCGTGGCATGTCGGCGATGGCGCTTCGGATTGCCGACGCTGCGGCCTGTAACCGCCTCGCGGCTTCCATCAACCCGGCGGTGTTGTCCTCCAGGCCCCTGAGCTTGTCGGCGGCATTAGCCAGAACGTGGACGTTGTCCTGCGTCCTTCGTGGACTCCGCGAGCACCTCGGGCCGCTCGGCGTTCTCCGCGGTCCTGATCCACTGCCGCAGCGTCTCGTGGTTCACGCCGAGCTCGGCGGCGATGCGTGAGACGGGCCGGCCCGACGAACGGGCCAGCGCCACCGCGTCCGCCCGGAACTCCGCCGAGTACTTGCAGGTCCCCACACGGGACTCCTCTCCCTGGACTCAAGATCCAGTGTCGAGGCGTCCACGATCAAGGTGGAGGGCCCGTCTAGCCCGGCCGACAACCTGCTCTCCGGCCCGATCACCGCGGGCCGCCTCGCCCACCAGCACGCGAACACTCACGTCTTCCCCCTCCGGCGCGGCACGCCAGTGCGGTACCCGCGGCGTCGCCAAACTGCGCGGTGCCTGCACCATCAGCTTCGCCCGACCACGCCACACTCAACCGCGCGATCTCGGGACCGGCTACGCCGTACGCTCTCCCCGTTCCGAGCAACTCTCCCGCCAGGTGGGCTGCTGATCGTCGCTGGAATACGGCATCCTCCTCCACGGAAGGTATTCCCTTCGGTATACTCGGCGAGGTGGACACAACCATCAAGATCGGTGCTGAGACCCGGGACAAGCTCGCAGCACTGGCCGAGGCCAGAAACACGACGATGCGGGCCCTGATCGAGGAGTTCGCCGCAACGGCGCTTACGCCTGCGCAACTACTCGAGCGGGCCCAGCGCACAGACGCCTTCCTGGCTTCCGAGTTCGGCCACGACATCGATGCGGACGAGGCGGGTGCCCTGCGTGAGCGGATGCGTCAGGCTCAGGCGGCCCGCCAGCGCCTGACCCCAGGTGCGGCAGCGTGATCCTGGAGCACTACGTCCTGGACACGTCGACGCTGCTGGCCCTGGGCGGCCACAAGCAGGTCTCCGGACTCATCCACGTCGCAGCAAGCGATCCGACCGTATGCCTGTGGGTGCCGATCGTGTGCGCGCTGGAAGCCGAACGTGAACGATCCGGGATCGTGGACTACCTCGGCATCCTCGACGTCCTGCACACCTTGGACGCCGACTACGCCACCGCCCACACCATCGCCGACCTGCACCGCCATGGGGCGCCGTTCGGCGTGGGAGCCGCCGTCCACGCCACCCGCCCCACCCTGGAGCGCCCCGACGGCGCTCTCATCGCCACCAACGACCCGCACGCCTACGAAGGACTCGGCGCGCCCGTGATGGACCTCAATCAGTAACACCCAAAAACGCGATGACCGGCGCTGCAAGCTCCCACTGCACCAGCGTGCCCCGGCCGGCCTGGTGTACCTGCGCCGGCACGACACCCTCGCCCAGCTTGCTGCCGGCTTCGGCATTTCCGTCGGCATCGCCCACGCCTACACCACGGCCGTCGTCGACCTGTTCGTCGACCGCGCGCCTGGCCTGCTGCGCGCCCTGCGCAAGGCGGAACCCGGCTACGTCCTGCTCGACGGCACCCTGGTGGAGTGCGACCGGGTTGGCAATAGCCGGGCCGAGTACTCCCACAAGCACCGCCGGCACGGAGTGAACGTGCAGGTGGTGACCGACCCTGTCAGGCGGCTGCTGTAGATCTCGCCTGCTCTGCCCGGCCGCGCCCACGATCTCACTGCGGCCCACGCCCACCGGATCATCCGGATCTGCGAGCGCCAGGGCGGGGTCTGTCAAACAAACGGCTCTTCCAAGAATTTCGTAGGCGTTGATCGTTCTGGCGATCGGCAGCATGACTTGGACTGCCGGTGCCAGGCTGGTGGTGTGTGACGTCCCCCTTGACGAATTGCTGCCCCGGCTGGCGGGGCTACGAGTTGAGCGGGTGAGTACCTGCCCGAAGACCGTGAGAATCACCGCGTTCACCAGGGAAGATGCGCGCCGTGCGTGCCCAGGGTGTGGTCAGGAGTCGGACTGGGTGCACTCGCGGTATGTACGACACGTCGCGGACGAGTCGGTCGGTGGGCGGCCCGTGGTGATCGACCTTTCGGTGCGGCGGCTGTACTGCGAAAACGCGGACTGTCCGAGGACTACATTCGTCGAGCAGGTCGACGGAGCGCTACCAGCGCAGGGCGCCGGCGCTGCGGCGGATCGTCGAGGCGGTCGCGGTGGTCCTGGCGGGCTCGGCCGGTGCTCGACTGCTCGTGGCGCTGCACCAGACGCTGTCCCCGGCGTCGGTGCTGAACTGTCTGATGCGCATGCCGCTGCCCGGCCGGCCCACGGCCGTGGTGGCCGGGCGGGATCGACGAATTCGCCCTGCTCAAGGGCCACCGCTATGCCACGGTCATCACGAACGCAGACAGTGGCGAGCGTATCGACGTGCTGCCTGACCGCTTGGCGGTGACAGTGACCGCCTGGCTGCGTGAGCATCCCGGCGTTCGCGTGGTGTGCCGGGACGGCTCAGGCTCTTTCGCCCAGGCCATCACCCAAGAACGCGTCGAGGCCGACCACGCCGCCCTGTCACCCCGCAAAGTCACCGGCCTGCTCACCTGCCGCCCCGACCACCTCGACGAGCACAGACGCGCTCTGCGTGACCAGCTCACCGGCGCCTGCCCCGAGCTGACCGTACTGGCCGACCAGATCCGTAGTTTCGCCGAGCTGCTGGTTCCGCACGAGGACAACGCCGGGAAGCTGACGACATGGATCAACCGGACTCGCGCTGCTGACCTGCCCTTTCTGCGCTCCTTCGCCAACGGCTTGGAGCGTGACCGCGCCGCCGTCGAGACGGCCCTCACCCTGCCCTGGCACAACGGTCGTACCGAAGGCGCCAACACAAAGATCAAGTTCCTCAAGCGCCTGATGTACGGCCGCGCCAGCCACCGCCTCCTACGCCAGATCGTCCTGCTCAACTGAAGCCTGGCCCCGGACGATCAACGCCTACGAAATTCTTGGAAGAACCGCTTGTTTGACAGACCCTCGCGAGGGGCGGTGTCCCCCTGGAGAGCTACGGGCAATGTCCACGATGGGGTGACGCTTCCTCAGACGCGTTCGCATAGCGTTCGGTCATGGCCGCAACGTCCGGGCCGAGGGCCCGGCGAAGGGCCCGTCGTTCACAGATCCGCCTTCCCGTGCTCCCGGAGGACCCCATGAACCGCATACTCAAAGCCACCGCCGTCGCCGCACTGTGCTGCACCGTCGCCGGTACGGGCTACGCGGGCGTGGCGCAGGCCGAGGGACACGGGGGCGCGGACAGGACCACCGCCAGGGTGAGCCACCCGGGTCACGCGGGCCGCGCCGACTCCTTCGTCGGGGAGAAGAAGATCGGAGTCCGGGGATACTCCGTGAACGTCTCCTGCTCGGGTCGGCAGACGGGTCACAAGCCCGTGGTGGTGCTGGTGGCCGGCCTCGGGGACGGCCTCGACGCGATGGCCGACCTGCAGAAGACGCTGAGCGAGAAGAACCGGGTCTGCTCCTACGACCGTCTGGGCGAGGGCAAGAGCGACAAGCCCCGGGGGCCGCAGAGCCTGGAGGACTCGGGCCGGATCCTTACCGGGGTGATCAACCGGGTCGCCGGCGACTCCCCCGTCGTGCTGGCGGGCCACTCGCTGGGCGGCCTGATCGCCGGCCGCTACGCCCCCGAGCACCGCGACCGCGTCAAGGGCCTGGTCCTGATGGACGCCACCTCTCCGACCATGACCGCGGACATCACCCGCGCGATCCCCGAGTCCGCCACCGGTGACGCGGGCGACCTGCGGGCGCAGACCGTCAGCACGATGCGGGGTGGGAACCCGGAGAACCTCGTTGTCCCCGACGGCCGGGTCCGCTCCGCCGGATGGATCCCGACCGAGGTGCTCCGCCACGGGCAGCAGTACCTGGCCGCGTTCCCCACGTACGGCCCCACCCTCGAGTCCGACTGGACGAAGGCACAGTACAAGTGGGCCACCGTGTCCCAGCGCGGCACGGTCCGCGTCGCAGAGGACAGTGGCCACTACATCTATGTCGACCGCAAGGACATGGTGGTCAAGTCCATCCAGCGCGTCGCCGCCGAGGTCACCCAGCAGAACAGCGGCCGGTGGGGGCACGCGGGACGGTGACGGGGCCCGGGCCGGCCGGCGGGGATTCCCAGGAGCGGTGGCGGAGCAGTTCGGGCGTGCGAGGCCCACGCCGTCACCCGTCGTCCAGGCGGTCCGCCACCGTGAGCTTCGTCCTGGCAGACAGGCGCTGTCACGTTGGTTGGCCGGGTGGAATGAGTTTCTGGTTGATCGTGTTGGAGGGGGTTGTCCGTGGGGGCCGTGTCGCTGTCGTACATGGGGCACCGGTACCCGGTCGAGGTGATCTCCCACTATGTGTGGCTGTACTTCCGTTTCCCGCTGTCGTTGCGCGAGGTCGAGGAGCTGATGCTCGAGCGCGGGATCGTCGTTTCCTACGTGACCCCATCGAGCAGGAGAAGGCGATGAAGTTCAACGCCCTGCTCACGAACGACGTCATCTTCCACAACGCCCTGGACATCGCGGAGATCATCTGTCAGTTCCTGGAGGAGGGATGGGAAATCGACCCGGAGGACCTGGCCCACCTCTCGCCGTACCTGACCGGACACATCAAACGGTTCGGCGAGTACTCCACCCACGAACTCGGCATCCAACCCGAGGCATACGACCCGAAACTCGACGTCGACTTCACCCAGCTCCGCGGCCAGGGTCTGACCGCCGCCGGACTTGGCCAGGCAGCCTGAACCATCAGGGTGCCCGCCCTTGGTGGCGTCTTTCAGCGGCGCAGGATGCTCACGACGCGTTCCCTACCCAGGATCGGGGCGCCTGCGCCCACTGTACGACCCGAACGCCCCGATCTCGGAGGACGAGGAAGGCGAAGGCAGCGCACTTTGAGCCGGGCCGTCCGGCAAGTGTCGGCGAGGGCGGCCGGGTGAGGTTCGTTTCATGTACGAGGTCAGCGCGTATCCGTAGGAGGCCGTACGGCCGTGAACGGGAGCGACAGGATCATGGACTTGGCCATGCCGGACATGGTGCCGTCGGCCAGTTCGGCGGTGCACTTGATCTTCATCCTGACCGGCGAGGTGACTACCGCGGTGAAGCGCACGGTGGTTCCCTCGATGCGCCCGTCGGTGATCGGCCTGCCGCCGTACGTGCCGACCAGAGTCGTGCCGGCGGTGGCCAGGACCAGTTCAGCGGTCTCCTCGCCACCGCCGGTCTTGAAGGTGAGGTTCCAGGTTCCACCAACCTCCCTTTGTTCCTTGAGCTTCTGCTGCAGGGCGCGGGCCTCGTCCTCGCCGTCGGGCTGCTCGTTCACCTCCAGGAGGAAGTCGGCGCCGCCGACGAGGGCCTCGGCCAGGTCGGTGGATCGCGGCAGCATGGTCTTCTCGTAGGCGCGGACGGCCTCGTCGACGGCGGGGTGGGTGGCCAGGGCGAGAGCAAGGTCGTGGGCGTCGAGCATGGCCAGGTTGACGCCGACGCCGATCGGCGGCATGAGGTGTGCGGCGTCGCCGAGCAGGGTCACGGTGGGCACGTGGTCCCAGGTGTGCGGTGCCGGGAGGACGAACAGCGGCCGGTCGGCGTAGGGGCCGTCGTTGTTGCTGATCATTTGCTGCATGCTGGGTGCCCATCCGGTGAACTCATCCAGCAGGTGTGCGCGGATGCCGGCGGTGTCCTCGGCGGTCAGACCGGCTGCAGTGATCCAGTCGGCCGGCGCGCGCCGGATGATGTAGACCCGGACGTGCCCACCGCTGTTGCGCTGGGCGAACAGCGCACGGTCGCCGTCGGTAGCGGTCGCGCTGCCGTTGCCGACCAGCGCTGAAAGATCGGCGTGGCGGTTTTCGACGTCGTCGAACCACGCTTCTGTGAAGGTGACCCCGGAGTAGTACGGGACAGCTGCCGAGACGGCCGGGCGGACCCGGGAGAACGCGCCGTCCGCTCCGATGACCAGATCGGTCTCGACACTCGTTCCGTCGGTGAAGTGCAGAATGCGCGGCCCCTCGGCGGGGCCGGCGACCGAGGCGAGGGTGCGGCCCCATTGCACCGTGCCCAGTGCGAGGGAGCTGAGGAGCAGGTCGCGCAGTTGGCCGCGGTCGATCTCCGGCTTGTAGAAGTCGTCCTCGTCCGGGATCTGATCGAGCAGGACGTTGCCGGTGGTGTCCCAGCGGCGCATCTGCTGTCCTTCCGGGCGCGCCAGCTTCCAGAACTGCTGGATCAGGCCCGCCTCGCGCAGTGCGAGCTGACCGTCGTCGGCGTGCAGGTCGAGACTGCCGCCCTGGTTGCGGGCGTCGGCGTTTAGGTCGCAGTCGTAGACCGTGACGTCGATGCCGTGCTTTTGCAAGATGCGGGCGCATGTCAGGCCGCCAGGGCCAGCTCCGATGATCGAGATGCGGGGGGTGGGTGTGGTGTTCACGGTGGTACTCCGTTCGTGAGGGGCACGGCGATTGCTATGCCGGTGCGCTGTCTGGCAGGCGCAGAGGTCAGCTGGCGGTTGTGGCGGAGGTGAGCGTGCTCGCGGGGGCGGGCGGCGGGCCGGCCTTCTTCAGCGGGACCTCGATGACGAAGAGCGCGGCGAGGAAGGCAACGGCGGACAGGATCGCGGCGGTGAGGAAGATATGGCTGGTGCCGGTGCTGGCGGCGGTGAGATAGGCGTCCTTTGCCGCGGCGGGCAGGTTCAGCAGGGCGCCGGGGCCGGATGCGGCGCCGGCGGGCAGCGTGGACTGGATGGCGCGGGTGAACAGCGAGCCGAAGACGGCGACGCCGAGGGATCCGCCCAGGGTGCGAAAGAGGTTGACCGAGCTCATGGCGGCCCCCATGTCACGCATGGAGACGCTGTTCTGCGCGATGGTGCCGGACATCTGCATGGTGAAGCCGAGTCCGATGCCGACGAGCACCATGTACACGCCGGTCAGCAGGCGTGAGGTGCCGGTGTCCATGGTGGCCAGCAGGCTCAGACCGGCTGTGAGGAACACGGTGCCGAGCACGGGGAAGATCTTGTACCGGCCGGTGGCGGACATGGCCTTGCCCGCGATGGTCGAGACGATCACGACGGGGACCATCACGGGCAGCATCAGCAGGCCGGAGTTGGTGGCCGAGGCGCCCTGCGCGGTCTGCTGGAACAGCGGTAGGTACAGCCCGGCGCCGAACATGACCACGCCGGCGATCAGGACCATGGTCATCGCGAGCGGGTAGTTGCGGTGGCCGGTGAACACGCTCAGCGGCAGCAACGGCTCGTCGGCCTGCTTCTCCACCCAGATGAACAGGGCGAGCCCGAGCACGGCAACGGCGGCGAGCGCGAGGATCTGCCAGGAACCCCAGGCGTAGGTAGCGCCCGCCCAGGTGGCGGCCAGCACGATCGCGCTGATCGAGACGGTGAGCAGGACGATGCCTGCCCAATCGATCTTCGCCTTGATGCGCTTGGCGGGCACGTGCAGCGTCCGCCACAGCCACACCAGGGCGACCAGGCCCAGCGGCAAGTTGATGTAGAAGGCCCAGCGCCAGTCGAAGTGACCGGTGATGAACCCGCCGAGCGGTGGGCCCCGTCTGCTGGCCGGGTCGGCTTGCCGTCTGGGCCGCCCGTGGCGGGTGGAGCAGCTTGCCGCCTCCAGCGCGGGAGCGTTGTTTGCCCGGGTGCGGGCGTGTGTGCGGCGGGAGCGCGGAGCAGTGCCCGAGGAAGATGTGTGGGCGGTTCCGGTCGTGCACCGGCCTCGTGGGCTTGCGGCGCAGGTGCGGGAGCTCCGCCTCCAGCACGTCGGCAGTGCGCCGGCGGGAGGAAGGCTGTCCCGTGCAGAGCAGGCGCTGGACCGCGAAAGCACCGACCGAGTTCGAGTCGCGTTCGACACGGGACCATAAATGCCGAGGTCAGCTTTTGAGCGTGCCGCCGAACTCCTGCGGGAGCAGGTCGGCCTGCGCGGCACCACTCTTGAGCAGACCGATGATGGCATCGGCGACGTCCTTGGGTGAGTGTGGCACCAACCCGCTGGCGGTTTCCATCCGACGTGCCCCTTCGACGTCACCGCGGACCGTTCCGACGAACTCGGTCTCGGTGATCGAGGGGAACATCATTGACACGGTGATGCCTTCGCCTGCGAGCTCCGCGCGGGCGACGGCCGTAAGCTTTTGCAGGGCGGCCTTGGAAGCGGAGTACGCGCCGGACCCGGGCAACGTGGACCAGACAATGCCAGAGCCCACGTTCACGATGGCTCCGGCTGCCTGCTTACGCATATGCGGAAGGACCGCCTGTGTCATCGTCAAGGGTGCGATGAGGTTGAGTTCGAGGATGCTTCGGAAGTCGTCGAGATCGATGGCGTCGATGCCGGCCTGGAGCCCTTGCCCTGCGTTGTTCACGAGGGCGTCGATTTGTCCAAACTTCTGGATCGTTGCCTGCACGGCTTTCTGGACTTGCGTCCGGTCGGTCACGTCACAGGGAACAGCTACGGCTACGGACTGGCCCAGTTCCAGGGCAAGCCGCCGGATGTGCTCCTCGCGGCGGGCGATGAGCGCCACCCGCGCGCCGGCCTCAGAAGCGGCCCGTGCAGTGGCAGCTCCGATGCCCGATGACGCTCCGGTCACGAGCACTACGGATCCGTTGATGTCCATGGGAAGTATCCTCATGTGCGAGTAGGGAATGGTTGCGTGCAGCGCGGTTGCGATCCGCAGCCGAGCGACCGCCATTCCTTGTATCCTATCAGATAATAGCTGTCACTTGATAGGAGACTCTCGCGTCATGAGAGATGATGTCCACGCGTCGAGCCTGCACGAGCTGGCCGACCTGATCTTCGCCGTGAGTCGGCAGCTGCGGCCCCCGACCGACCCCGCCTTCGAGCCGTGCACGGCGATCGAGATCAGTGTCATGCGGTTCATCAATCGCCACCCCGGCACCTCCGCCCGGGCGGCGGCGGAAGCAGCGCTGCTCCCGTCGAGCAACTTCAGTCGCGTACTTCGCGGCCTGGAGAAGCGAGGCCTTGTGGAGCGCGTCACGGACGACCGCAACGCTCGGGGTGTGCGCCTGTACCCCACCGAGAAGGCCAACCAGAATCTCCAGTACCTGCGCGACAATTGGGACCGAACTCTTCGCGGCATCGTCGACGACCCCGCCACGATCGAGATCGTCAACGCCGCACTGCGGCGAATCGAGGACGAACTCGTAGCCCGGCACAGCAAGGACGGCTCCCAGCCCGCTCCCTGAGAGGGCGTTCGAACTCGCACCCGGGTGCTGGTCCTCTCGGAAAGAATCTTGCCCCGGGGAATGTTCCTGGCGGCGAGCGCGTCCAGCTGCGACTGGAGTTCCTGGACGAGGCTGGAGTGCCTCGCGTACCTGATGCGGATGTCAGCGCTCGGCGTGGCCGGGTCGACCGGCGCGGGGACGGGGGTGCCGGGCCGCCACGGCTGCCCTGGCCCGCGGTCGGCGAGGGGCGGCACACGCAGGGGCCTGGCGAGCCGGGGCGCCCTCGTGAAGCGGCCGGTGTGCACGTGCCGGCAACCGCGCCGGAACGCGAGCGGCAGGACGAGCCTGGCGATGCGTGACAGCGGGGCGGGGGTGGCGCTCGACGTCGCCGGAGACGAGCGCGGTGCGAGGACCCGTCATGCCTTCGGATGCCGTCACAAACATTTCCCAGAATGTGTCCCTCTTCACTTTTGAGTGAGCACGAGTTGTGACAGTGAATCCGGGGTCGGGGCCGCTTCCGCCGACGGCTCCGGATCTTGCTCCGGGAGAGGTTCGCTGGTGAGAGCCGATCAGGCAAGACGCATGGCTGGACCGCATCGACCCGCGATGGACACCGTTGCCGGTAACAGTCGGTGATCAGCCACCGAAGCTGCACGCCCGATACGCGACACCTCTCCGTGCGAGTCCGCCAGTCCCGGGGTCGGTCACGGCGCCGGACGGGCAGAGTGCGCCCGCCCGGCGTCGTGACCGGTGCTTGTCACACGTGCTGGGACGGCCGACCGAACCACGTCCGCAGCGTTGCGGCGAGTTCGGCGGGTTCGGTGCCTGCCCACGCCACGTACCCGTCGGGGCGGACCAGGACCGTCTCGCGTGGCGGGGCACCAGGCGCGGCGGTGACGGTCAGCAGGTCCACCCGGCCGGACCAGGGTGAGGCCGCGCCTGCCAGCGTGTCCGCCCCCGACGGGCACAGCAACATCGGCCTGCCGTGGCGTGCCCGCTCTGCCAGCCGCACGGAGCCGCCGTTGGCGTCCACCCGGAGGTCGGCAACCCACCTGCCCGTCGACGGGTGCCCGCCTGGTGCGGCGGAGGGGTAGACGACGTCGGAGCCCGACATCATCGCGGCGATCCGGCGGGCCACCGCGGGGTCCGCCAGCAGGTCGCCGAACACTTCGCGCAGTGCGGTGACGTCGGCCCCGGGGGCCAGCAGTGCCAACTGCGCCCTGCTGGAGTTCATCACCCTGCGTCCGGCCAGGTGGCGTTCGGCGTGGTAGGTGTCCAGCAGACCGGGCGGCGCCCAGCCGTTGAGCTCAGCGGCCAGCTTCCAGCCGAGGTTGGCCGCGTCCTGCAAGCCGAGGTTGAGACCCGGTGCGCCGACCGATGAATGCGCGTGTGCCGCGTCGCCCGCCAGGAAGACCCGGCCCCGTCGGTAACGCTCCGCCAGGCGCGAACTGGTGCCCGCCCGGCGGCGCAGCAGGTGCGTGCCGCTACCGGTCGGCCGGCGCATCGACACCTCCCGGCCGGTCACGCGGGTCACCGCCGAGCGGACCTGCCCGAAGGTGATGGGCCCGTGTTCCTCCTGCCTGCCCCACTCCATCGTCACGACCCGGTGCGTGCCGGGGCCGGCCGGCACGCAGGCGAGCACGCCGTGCTCGGTCCGCCGGTAGGTGAGGCCGACGGGGGTGAAGTGGTCGTCGGCCAGCTCCGCCAGGTGCTCGTCGGAGAGCACGGCGTCCGCGGCGTAGGTGAGCGGATGCGGACTGCTCGTTCCCGTGAAGACGATGCCCGCCTGCCTGCGGACCCTGCTGTGCGCGCCGTCGCACCCGATCAGATACCGGGTACGCACTGTGCCCGTGGTCAGCTGTACCGTCACCCCGTCCGCGTCCTGCTCGAAACCGACCAGCTCGCTGCCGCGGCGGATCTCGGCGCCCAGCTCCAGCGCCCACTCCTCCAGCCGTGTCTCCAGGTCCCACTGGTGGACGGTGAAGCCGTACAGCTGGTTCTCCGCCCAGTCGTGCAGGCGCAGTGTCATTCCGCCGTAGAGGTAGGCCTCCAGCGGCCGGGGTGGTTCGGTGTCCCCGGTGATGCGCTGGTACAGGCCGCGGTGGTCGAGCAGCCTCACGACCTGTCCTACGATGCCGCCCGCCTTGGGCTCCCGGGCGCGCTCGTGCACGCTGTCGACCACCAGGGGCCGTACACCGGACAGCTGCAGTTCGGCGGCCAGCATCAGACCGACCGGGCCTGCTCCCACGATCACCACGTCGAGGTCTTCGGTGACGAACTCGTTCACCAGTGCTGCTCCCTGTCTGTTGGCGCATGCGCCGGTTCCGGCCGTGCGCGTGAGAACGAAAGCGGTGCCATCGGCGGCGGTCAGCGGAAGTAGTGGCCGGCCTCCAGGTCGGCCAGGAGTCCGGGCTCGCGGGGGAACCAGCCCAGCAGGTCCTGCGTGTAGGCGCTCGAGGCCGGCTGGTCGACGGCGAGGAGACCGCCGAGGAAGCCGAGGCTCTCGGCAGGCAGCGACGCGCTGGGCAGACCGAGGTGCCTGCCGATGACCTGGGCGACGGCCAGGAGGGGTACGCCCTCGTCGCCGACCGCGTGCAGGACCGATCCGGCGGGGGCGTCCTCCAGTCCGGCGCGGAACAGTCGAGCCGCGTCGAGCACGTGCACAGCGGGCCAGCGCTGCGATCCGTCGCCGACGTAACCGGAAACGCCGTCCCTGCGCGCGATGGCAACGAGCTGGGCGATGAAACCGGCGTCGCCCTCGCCGTGCACGGACCGGGGCAGCCGCACCACGCAGGACCGGACGCCGTGCCGGGCGAGGTCGAGCACGGCGCGGGCGTTCGCCACGCGCACCGCGGCGGGACCGTCCCCGGCCGAATCACTGCGCTCGGTGGCGAGAACGCCGGGTTCCGCCGGGGTTCCCGATGCCACCACCAGGGGCTTTCCCGAACCGGCCAGCGTCGCCCCCAGGGCCCCGAGTATTTCCCCCTCCTCCTTCACCGACTGTTCGAACCGGGAGAAGTCGTGGTCGAAGGCCAGGTGGATGACGCCGTCGGCGCCGCGGGCCAGTGCGGCCACGGAGTCGAGGTCCGTCACGTCGCCGAGGACCGGCTCGCCCCCGGCCGCCGCCACGGCCCGCGCTGAGGGGCCCGACCGGACGAGGCCGACGACCTGGTGTCCGGCGGCGAGGAGTTCGCGCAGGACAGGGGAACCGATCCAGCCGGAGGCGCCGGTGACGAAAACGCGCATGAGTCGCTCTCTTCCACAGTGATGGGACTTGGTCCCGTCAACGTAGCACGGTGACGGGACCAAGTCCCATCGCCTATCCTGGACGCATGAGCCGCTGGGAGCCGCAAGCGCGGGAACGACTTGTACGCGCCGCCGTGGAACTGTTCGACGAGCACGGTTACGACAACACCACCGTCGTGCAGATCGCCCAGCGGGCCGGCCTGACCAAAAGCACCTTCTTCCGTCACTTCCCGGACAAGAGGGAAGTGCTCTTCGCCGGCCAGGACGTGCTGTGCGAGCTGCTGGCCGGCGGGATCGACGCCGCGCCCGACGAGGCGACGCCGCTGAGCGCCGTCGCGGCCGGCCTGGAGGCGGCGGCGGGCAACTTCACCCCCGAGCTGCACGCGATCGGCCCCGCCCTGCGCGCCGTCATCGAGAGCAACAGCGACCTGCGGGAGCGGGAGGCACTCAAGCACCACTCCTTCGCCGACGCCATGGCGCTGGCGCTGCGCCGGCGCGGCATCGCCGACCCGGCGGCCGAGCTCGCCGCCTGGCTGGGCGTCCTGGCCTTCACCGACGCCTACGCGCACTGGGTCGATCCCGCGTGCGATCAGGAACTGACCGCACTGCTCCGCCTGAAACTCCGCGAATTGCGCACGGCCATCTCCTCCCTCGACTGAACCCTGCGCTTGCCGATGACCTCATCCGCCCTGGTCGGAACTGGTGTGCGAAGTGCGCGCGATGCCGGGTGCGGTCGGTCGGGTCCGTGCCGTCGCACGGCTGCCGATCAACGCGGCACGATGACCAACCGTGCTGCCGCGACCGGCCTACTCGGGCATGGCGAACGCGTTCGCCGTGCTGCGCCCGCTAGTAGGACTCCGTTAGGTTTGTCTTGATCTTGGTGTCGTGTGTGTTCCGGCAGGCAGGGGCTGGTGGCAGGTGGTGCAGATGCCGGTCCAGCACCTCAGGATGTTCTGGAGGGTGTCGAGGATCTGGTAGAGGGTGAGGCCGGTGCGGGGACTTTTGGGGCCAGGCGCTGTTCGGTGAGGAAGGCGTGGGCGGCGGTCACGAGGGTGATGTGGTGGTGCCAGTCCGGCCAGGAACGGCCTTCGAAGTGGTCCAGGCCCAGGCCGTGTTTGAGTTCGCGCTAGTCGTGCTCGATGCGCCAGCGGACCTTGGCCAGACGTACCAGGTCGGCGATCGGTGTGTCGGCCGGCAGGCTGGACAGCCAGCAGTCGGGCAGGATCCCGTCCCACCAGCCCTGTTCAGCTGAGGCGGCGGCCTTGATCGGGCGCTCGACCGCCTTGCCCGCAGGCCGTACGCGCACTGCGGCGAAGCGGGAACGTAAGTCCCCTCGCGAACCGTGCCGCCAGGTGAGAGGGGTGAATGCCTCCTGCCCGAGGCCGGCGGCAAGAGCTGCCACCGACGGCGCGGTCCGACGGTAGCGGGGCTGGGGCCAGCAGCCGACCGGCCCGTTGCGGACCGGGGCCACGGGCTCCGCCTCGAAGGGGTGGGCACTCACGTCCGAGCGGACGGCCAGGACGTAGGCAAGCCCGCGCTCAGCGAGTGCGGTTCGCAGGTGTGTGTTCGTGCCGTAGGCGGCATCGGCCACCACGGCCGGCGGCCTCATTCCCCAGTCGGCGAGGGTGTCGAGCATGTCCAACGCCAGGCGCCACTTCTCACGGTGCGTGACGTCCGCCGGGATGCGGGTGAGGGTTCGGCGGCCGGTGTCCGAGGCCCACTCTTTGGGCAGGAACAGCCGCCATTGCAGCGGGCACGAGGCGGTGTCACTCGCGGCGTGGACACTGACGGCGACCTGGCAGTTGGCGCGTTTGCCCAGGGCTCCGCAGTACTGCGGAGCCACTGCGACCGACATCTGGCCGTCCTTGGGCACCGACACGTCGTCGATCACCCAGGCCGCCGGATTGACCAGCGGCAGCAGGCGTTCGTTGATCCGGCGCTGTACCGGCACCGGATCCCAGGTGGACTGGTTCACGAACTGCTGCAGGTTCTGTTCGTTGCCGTCCGGCAGCGGGAGGCCATCGCCTGGATCGACTTGCGCCGGCCGTCCAGCATCAGACCCCGCAGGTAGCAGTCACCCTTGGCCCGCTGGTCCTTGCGCCGCACCGAGGCGAACACATCCGCCACATATAACGCCAACGTCGCCCGGACACGGTTCACATCATGTGCGTCCACTTATCCAACATGCTCCTGATCAGGACCATCCGGAAGACCTAACGGAGTCCTACTACAAGCTCAAGTCCTCGGCGGTTGTAGTGGCTGGTCTTTGCGGCGGTTTGATGTCGTCGCCGGAAAATGGACCAGGCGACGGCATCAGACCGCCTACGCGTTGTCCCGTGAGCCGATCCGCCAGCCTCGGAGCAACGTGCGCAGCGCCTGTTGGGCGAGCCACCGTGCGCGCTCGCTGCCGACCGTGTGGATGGTGCCGAGTGAAGCCATGCCGTACAGCGTTCCCCAGACGATGTCGCAAGCCTCGTCGAGGTCGGCCAGTGCCACGTCGTGGGTCTGTGACCAGGTTGTGAGCAGCTGCTTCAGGACGCTGATGGCGGGGGCGGCCGCGCGCCAGCGCTCTTCCGCGTCGACGGCGTTGCCGATCATGACCTGATACAGGTGCGGATGCTCGCCGGCGAACCGGACGTACTCGGACGCGAGCTGCATCATGCGCTGGTCGATGTCGGGCTCCCGGGCGGCCTGCTCAAGTTCGGCCATCATCAAACGGTGGCCGACGGCGACCAACTCCAGTACGAGAGCATCCTTGTTGGCGAAATACTGGTAGACGATAGGCGCGGCGTATTCGACGTCGGTGGCGATGCGCCGGATCGTCAGCGCCGAGACGCCTTCGGTTTCCAGGACGTGCAATGCCGCCTCGATGATCCGTGCGCGGGTGCTCGCGCGTTCACGGGCCCGCCTGGTGCCGGTCGGCACAGTTGTCACCTCGCTTCGAGCGTGTTGCCGGCGCCGAGCCGCGGCGACCCCGCTGAACAGCTACCTTAACAACGTCAGAATCCTTCGTCCGGACTCTCCGCGGCACGCCTCGAACCGTCCCTGCACCTCGGCCGCCACCCGCTCGTCCGGCTCACCCTGTTGGTCCTGCGAACCTCGGCGACGGGTTCATGGTGGGGGCAACGCCGGGGTGGACGACTATCTCGCCGTCCTTATTGTCGGCCGCCGCCACCGCTGCGTCCGCGGCCAGCGCCGCTTGAGCGTCGATCCATGGGTGCTATCCGGTATGTGTTTCCCCGGCACCGTCGCCGGTCATAGGTTCACCTCGTGCAGCCGCACCGCCTCGAGGTAGTCCCACAGGGCACGCTCACGCTCGACGTCATAAGACTCGTTCGACGAGGGCGTCACGCGGCTGCGGTCGACGTACGAGCCGGACGGTGCGGGCGTACGTCCGGTGACGGTGGCGGCGAGCCGCCGTCCGGCCGTCGCGGCGTTGTCGATGGCCGGCGTCACTGTGAGCAATGGCACCACCCGGTCGTTGAGGAAGCGTGCGAAGGGCTTGGCGTGCCGGCCGTGCCCGGTGGCGGGGACCAGTCCGGGGCTGTGCGCGACGATGTCCACGCCGTCGGGTAGGCGCCTCGACCACTCGTGCACCAGGTACATCGCCGCGAGCCTGCTCGTCGCGTACGCGGTGTACCCGGCCGCGACGGTCGCCGGCGACGGGAAGGCGCCCGGCCGGGCCAGGACACTTGGGTCAGCCCAGCGCGGAGCTGGGGTCAGTCCGTACGTGTGTCGTAGATCCCCGAAGTGTGTGCCGCTGTTGGTGAGCACGATCCGGGCCGGGCTGACGAGCCGGGACTCGAGTGCACGCAGCAGCAGATGGTTGGCGAGCACGTTCACGGCGAAGGTGGTCTCCAGGCCATCCGGTGTGGTGTGCAGGGCATCGGTGAACTGGACGCCTGCGTTGCCGACGAACCCGCGCAGTGGCGGCAGTTCTCCCGCGTCGAGCAGGGCACTCACGGTTCGGCCAGCCGACTCCACGCTGTCGATACTTGCCAGTTCGGTGTTCACGACCGTGACCCGGTCGTGGGCCCGCAGCTCACGCATCGCCTCGGCGCTGGTGGACTCTCGGGCGAGGACGACGAGCCGGAGCTGCGGGTCGTCGTGCAACAGGGCGGCAGCTGCGAAGCGTCCGATCCCTCGGGTTGCGCCTGTCATGACGAGTGTGTGCATGTCTTGCTCCAATCCATTAGTTGACGAGATCGGCAACGGTCGTATTTCTGAACGGCACCGTCCTGACCCATCCGGCGGGTGCGCCACTGATGTGACGGGGCGGCCCACGGCGGCGGCTAGGGGCTCCGTCGTGCACAGAAGAGTGAGATCGCGGGGATCAGTGGTGAGCCACATGGCGGCCTGCCGTTGCTCTGCCAGCGGCGCTGAGTCCTTGGTCTCGGCCTTCTGCGGAAAACTCGACGCCCCGTCTCCACAAGCAACGCTGCTGAGGAAACCGTGGTGCCGAGAGTGGAGGCGCTGCAAAGGCCGGAAACCAAGATGCGCATACGCGTCGGGGCCTCTCCCCGAGCATGCTTTCTAACGACGTTAGAATTTCTGACATCGTTAGACTATGCACGGCGAGACGGTGACGTCAAGTAAGGACGCATGGCGAAAGGACGCATGGCGAGCGGCCCACGCGGGTAGCGGGACGCGGTGAAGGGATCGCTCGATCACGACGTCGGCGACGCTCTCCATTGATCCTTCCGCGCCTGCTGGTCAGGGCCTTGTCCCCCGAGCGAGCTACGCGCAAGTGTCCACTGCGCGGTGACGATCTCCGGGTCTTTGACCCATAGCGTTCTTGCTAGCCGCGGCGCCCCGACCGCGGGCTGGTGAAGGAGTCGTCATGCGTTTCGTGAAGCAGTTCCTGGCCGTGCTGGCGGTCATGGTGGTGTGCGGTCAGGTGACCAGCGCGGTGCAGGACAACCCGTGGCTGACCCTCGCCGCCGGCTTGCTGTCAGCGGTCCTGGTCATCCTCACCTACCGCTGGATTGTGCGGCGCACTGAGCATCGCGACGTCACCGAACTGGCCGGCGGTGGTTCGCGGTTCGTCACGGGTGTGCTGATAGGCGCGGCGATGTTCGCGTCGGTTGCGGTCAACCTGGCCTTCAATGGCGGCTTTCACGTCAGCGGCACCGGCTCGGTGCCGAACACGTTCGGTATCTGCGGGTTCATGGCGGCCGCCGCCGTGACCGAGGAGGTGCTGTTCCGAGGTGTGCTGTTTCGGATCGTTGAAGAGCGGATCGGCACGTACCCGTCACTGATCCTGACCGGTGTGGCGTTCGGCGCGATGCACCTGCTCAACGACAAGGCCACCCTCTGGGGGGCGCTGGCCATCGCCGTCGAGGCCGGGTTCATGCTGGCCGCCTGCTTCGCCGCCTTCCGCAACCTGTGGGTGCCGATCGGCCTGCATTTCGCCTGGAACTTCCTGCTCGCCGGCATCTTCAGCCTCACGTCGTCCGGCAACGGCCTCGGCAAAGGCCTGCTCGACGTCTCGATCACCGGTCCGGAGCTGTTCACCGGCGGCGAGTTCGGCCCCGAGGGCGGCGTGGCTGCGGTCGGCGCAGGCGCCGTCCTGACCCTGATCTTCCTGGTCGTGGCCCACCGTCGCGGTCACGTCATCTGGCCGGGCGGCCGGGGCGCCGACGTCGCCGCGAACGCTACAGTTGCCCGATGATCGACGTCAGGCGCGCCGCGGAGCGGTGGCGGAGGCTCCCCGTCCCGGTCCGCGACCTCCCCCTGGCGCTGGTGCTCGCCCTCGCCTCGCTGGTGCCCGAGGTGAACAGCCACGGCACCCAGCTCGGCGACGTGCCCACTCGGCCGCTGGACGCGTTGGCGATCGCCGTCGTCGCCGTGGAGTGCCTGCCCCTGGCCATTCGCCGCTGCTGGCCCGCCGCCAGCCTGGCGCTGGTGTCGCTCGGGTTCGCAGCCGACCAGCTCCGTGGGTACCACACCCTCGCCGCCACCGCGCTGACCATCGCTGTATTCAGCGCAGGTGCCCACCTGGAGCGGTACCGGCGCACCACCGTCGTGCTGGTCACCGTCGCATACGTGCTGCTGGCCGTGGCGCTCACCGGGAACGGCGGGTCAGAAAGTCCGGCTGGCTTCGCCACGTTCTATGCGGGGATGGCGGTGCTGTGGTGGTTCGGCTCGTCCCTGCGGACCGCCCGCGCCGCCGAGGCGGAACGTCGGCGGGCCGTGGCCGAGGCGAGCCGAACGGCCGAGCGCACCCGCATCGCTTGGGAACTGCACGACGTGGTCACCCACCACGTGACGGCGATGGTGGTGCAGGCCGAGGCGGCCCGCTACCTGACTGCTAACCCAGAACGCTTGGAGCACAACCTGACCGCGATCACCGGTGCCGGCCGCCGCGCCGTCTCCGACCTGCGCAAGCTGCTCGACCTGCTGAACCCGGAGCACGGAGCCGAACCGCGCACCCCGTCCGTCGGGGAGCTGCGCGCCCTGGTAGAGCAGACACGGCAGGCCGGGCAGCCTGTCGAGTTTACCGAGGACGGCACGCCCCCGCAGACGGCCGGCAGCACCGAGGTCGCGGTGTACCGGGTCGTGCAGGAGGCGCTGACGAACGCCCTAAAATACGCGCACGGCAGCCGCACCCTCGTCCATGTGCTGTACGCGCCGGGCGGGACGACAGTGCAGGTCAGCACCGAGGATACGGAGTCGCGGCATGCGTCCCCGGGCGGCAGCGGCCGCGGCCTGGCCGGGCTGCGCGAGCGCGTCGAAGTCCTCGGCGGCGACTTCAGCGCGGACGCCAGAGCGGGCGGCGGCTTCGTTGTCCGGGCGCGGATTCCGGCCAGGAGCCGCTCGTGAGCACATCTAAACCATCCGGGGCCGCGCCGACCACGGTCCTTATCTGTGACGACCAGGCGCTCATCCGCATGGGCCTAGTCACCATCATCGACGCACAGCGCGACATGGAGGTAGTGGGCGAATGCGGCGACGGGCAGACCTGCGTCGAACTCGCGCGCAAACTCACGCCCGACGTCGTGGTCATGGATATCCGCATGCCGGTCCTCGACGGCCTCGAAGCCACTCGCCTGCTGGCGGGGGCCGGGGTCGCCCACCCCCTCAAGGTCCTCGTGGTCACCACGTTCAACCTGGACGAATACGTCTATGAGGCATTGCGCGCCGGAGCGAGCGGCTTCCTGCTCAAGGACGCCCCGCCCGACCGCCTGCTACAGGGAATCCGCACGGTGGCCATGGGGGCGGCGCTGCTGGACCCCGACATCACCCGCCAGCTCGTCGGCCGGTACGCGGCTCGCATCCGCCCCGTCCGCGGTGCCGCCACGGACATCCCGCTTACCCCCCGCGAGCTGGAGGTGCTGCGGCTGATCGCGGACGGCCTCTCCAACAGCGAGATTGCCGCCGCCTTGGTCATCAGCCAGGAGACGGTGAAAACGTTCGTCTCCCGCATCCTCACCAAGTTGAAGCTTCGCGACCGCGTCCAGGCGGTCGTCTACGCATACCGGCACGGCCTGGCAAGCTGAGCGCCCCGGAGGCCGGGAGGTCCGCAGGCGGCGTTCGGGGAGCAAGGTGTGCAAGATACGGGTGCCGATGTGTCCGACCAGGTCTGCCAGGACGTCGTACCTGAAGGCCGCTGTCGGATGGACAGTGGAGACGACGGTGTCGCGCGCGGTCTCCAGGGCGACGGTGAAGGCGACTCGGTCTGGGTCGGTGCCAGACCGAGTCTCCACGACCGTGACCATGACGGACCGCAAAGCCTGATAGAGGGTGGGAAGTCCCCATACTTCCTAGGTGAGTCCGCCAGGGTTCTTCGAGCGCAGGACGCGGCCCTTGAGGAGTGTGTGACGCAGTGCCAAAGGCTGTCCCGTAACTCCAAAACCTGTTTGCCGGTGTCCGGGTCGAGTGACTTCGCCGGGATCCCGTTGAGGTCAAGAGTCTGGATTAAATCTGACAAAAGGATCCGACCGTGATGGCCCGCCAGCCTCTGCTGCGAGTTGCGGGACAGCCTTCAGGTAGGCGCACTCGATCTCCCAGCGCTCGTGATACAGACGGACGACCTGGTGGGCGGGGTCGGTGCGGTGGTCGGTGAGTGTGGTCAGTAGCCGATAGGTCTCGCCAAAGGTGCTGCCGTCTGCGGTGCGGGTGCGGATCTCGGCTTCGATGACGCGCAGGGCGGGGCCAGCGATGTGCGTGAGTTAGGAGCCGTCGGGCAGGAGCGTCAGGATCGGCGGATGCCGACGACTGGTGCAACGGACCAGGAACTCTGCGCCGCGGCGCGCGGTCTGCGCGAGCAGGTCATTGGTGTGGAAGGCGCGGTCGGCCAGGAGCAACATGTCCGGGGTCAAGTTCGAAGTCAGCTGCTGGGCGTAATACATCTCGCCCCTGGCCACGGGACCGAAGTCTGCAGCGATCAGGCCGCGGGTCCCGGTCTCGCACAGTGTCATCAGCATCAGTCTGGGATATCCGGCCTGGCCGAGCCGACTGGCAGGGCGGCCGAGCCAGGACCAATTCCGTTCATGGTCGGGGACGATCAGGCTGCTGCACCCGTCAAAGGCGACCGTACGCCAGCGTCGGTAACTCACCCCAGGAGTGGACGGCTTGGCCAGCGGCCCTGCCAGCGCCTCGAAGAGCCGCTTGACCGGAGCCGGGCCGATCCGCCGGCGCAGGTCACGAAGTGCCTTCTCGGAAGGTTCAGGGACGCGGACGGTCAGCCCCGAGACCAGCTTGATCTACACAAGGCGAGCGCCGAGATGCTCGAACAATCCCAACGCCATGACGAAGTACATGCCAACCCGAGAGGGAAGACGATGCAGCCGTTGTTCCCGTGCTTCCTCTCCTCCAGAACCGCATCAACCAACTCCGGTGGCAGAACCTGTGTCAACTCTCCCAAGTTCCCAGGTGCAAACACGTCTTGACCGCCGTGGCGACCATCTATGCCGCACTCGAGGCCCGGCCCGGGTGTGCGGCCGACACCTCCGGCCTCCGTTTCGCCGTCTGCGGAGCGGCGCCGGCGCCGGGCGGACGGCTCACCCGGTCCGAGGCCCGGTTCGGGTTCCCGGCCATCGAGGGGTACGGCCTCTCCGAGGGCAGCGTCGCGTCCACGATCAACCCGCTGGCCGGTCCGCGCAAATCCGGGACGGTGGGCATTGTGCTGCCGGGCCAGGAGGTCGTGATCGTCTCCGGGGAGGGCAAGCCTCAGCCAGCGGGCCAGCGAGGCGAGGTCCTCATCCGCGGAGCCAACGTGATGCGCGGCTACCTCGGCCGGCCGCAGGAGAGCGCTGAAGCCGTCCGCAACGGGTGGCTGCACACAGGCGATGTCGGGATCCTCGACGAGGACGGATACCTGCGCATTGTGGACCGCATCAAGGACTTGATCATCCGCGGCGGAGAGAACATCTACCCCAAAGAGATCGAGGAGTGCCTCTACCGCCATCCCGCGGTACTCGAAGCGGCCGTGGTCGGCAAGCCCCATGACAGGTACGGCGAGGTCCCGGTCGCCTTCGTCGCCACCCGGCCGGGCACCGCTGTGACGGCGGAGGAACTGCAGGACCACTGCCCGGCGTCGCTTGCCCGATACAAAATCCCCACCGAGGCGGACGTTCTCGAGGAGCTGCCCAAGAACTCCGTCGGCAAACCGGACAAGGGCCCTCTGCGCGCGACAGTGTCCGGCTCTCGTCGCAGCGGTTGATCACGCGGCTGTCGGCCTGTCTGCTCGTCTTCGAGGAGTTCGGGCCGCCCAGAATCCGGCCCAGCGCAGGCTCGGCTGGGCCGAACGCACACTTCCTGACCGAGTTCCGACTACCTACCACCGCACTCATGAGGTGCGCTGCTTCCACGGCTGCTACTCGGTCGGCAACGACCGACTGCGAGGCGTCACGCCGAGCACGATTTGATGACCTGCGGTGCTCATGCCATCCATCCTGGAATCTGAAGCGCGCTATGGGTCGAACACGCGCATGACACCGAGACCATCGACGCTGGCTTCTGATCTCCATGTAGCTCGGGGGTGTGAGCTGTCACCCGAGCGAGCTACGAGGGAGAGACATCCCTGGGGTGACGCGTCGCAAAGGACTTGGTCGTAGGTTTGTGTCGTCGCCGCACATCCCTGCAAGCGGCGGACCACGGCTTCGCGCACCGTTCAGGCGCCTATCTGAACATGTACCGTCTCTGGCCAATTGTTGATCTTTTTGGAGGCACCCTTGAACCGCATACTCATGTCTGCCGGTCGTGTCCCCCGTCGTGGTGTAGCCGATCACGGCCCGGCACTCCGCTTCGAAGCGTCCGGATACGTGGCGCTGCACGGCCGTTGTGCGATCACCGCTGGTCCCAGCTCGACGAGCCTCAACGGGGCTTCTGGCGAGGGCGATTCGGGCCGTGGCCTGTGGGTTCAGCCAATTTGATCGGCTACACCACTCGGCGGGACGCCATCTGTCTGCCGCCGCGGTTCCTCCGTTCTCGACCACGGAGGGGACCTAAGGCTGCAGGAATTCACCGCCCTGGTCGGTCCGGGACGAGGAACATTGCGGTCACCAGGTTGGTGCGCGACAAACACGGAGGCCCGTTCACGGGGACCACAAAGATCTGCTTTAACGACACTTGATGAAAGTCCTGGCTCCGGTCCCTCGACGCACGATAAATCGGCCGATGGCCGGTGGCTGACCCGGGTGACGCTCAGGAAACCGAATGCAAACATTGTCGCGCCGCTGGTCACGATTCAGACAGTCCTCCCGCGGGCAGAAGAGCGGATCCATCGTGAACTTCAGTTCGGGCGCCAACGTCAGCGTCGCAGTGTCGTTCATGCATCTATCTCTCACCGAGACCGCGTTTTCAGTTGGATCCGCGGTAGCGTCCAAGCGACCGGGACAAACTGCAGGTTCGGACTGCCAGGCCCACTGCCTCACCTTGACCGGTCCGTCGGCGGCCCGGACGATCGCCTTTGGTAGTCGAGGGGAGGAAAGCCTTTCCCTGACGACCTGGCTGCGGTGAGCGGGATCCGCAGGATCGCCTCGTCCTGACGCCCGCGCGCACCTAAAAGCCCTAGCCTACCCGGCGGCCTCTCCTGCTCGGCCGTTCATGATTAGCTCGGCGAGAACGAGCTTCGGTCCGCTATGCCCGGATCTCCTGCAGCTGCTCAACCACCCCTGTGCGAAAGGCATGCGACCGCCTTCTCCGTTGGATTGATCATTTGTCGTTCCGGGCTAACCATTTATCTATGGAATGGCATGAGATCGAGCTCGCACCTCAAGCCGGAATGGAAGAGAATGTGAATCACGTCAGTCGATTGGCCAGTATTGGCATGCTGGTTTCCCTCAATCAAAAACGCGAGGTGGTCCACGGAAGTGCAGAATTGCTTGAGATCCTCGGCAGGAGTCCTGGCGAGATCTACGGTCAACAATTTCATGATCTAGTCGATCCCGATTGGCGCGAACCAGTGGATCACCTCCTTGTTCAATCATTCAATGGATCAATATCCAACTTTACTACTAAGATTGTCCTACCGAGAGCTGCCGCCTCGCCGCTTATTGGCCTAGTCGTAGCCACGGCTCTGCGGAGTAGCACTCCGGACATGAGTATGGTCGTCCTGTCGATACACGCAGTCGACGGAGTGAATCTATGCGATGTCAATAATGAGTGCAGCCTAAGCGCAATGGATGCCAAAATCCTGGAAGGAATTTCAATTGGGTTGACGTCTGAGACTTTGGCGTCACGGCTATTTATCAGTCGTCAGACAGTTGAATATCGCATTGGTCGACTACTGAGGCTAACTGGCATGCCGAACCGGGTGTCGCTGGTTGCTTATTCCTATTCGGCTGGAATTCTATGCGAGGGTGTCTGGCCTCCTAGAGTCGTCAATGGCGTCATCGGCGGATGATCCGATAGTGAGCCTCTTCTAAAATCGTCCTGGATGGCCAGAGCCATCCGCTGACTCTGCCTCGCGCTCAGCGCCCTGCCGTTCATGCGCCAGGGCATCAGAGGCTTAGGGTCTGCCGGAGAATAAGGTGTTGCTTTGTGTGGTTCAGGTCGTTGATCTGGTATGGGTGTGTCTGGTGAAGTTCGCGATCAACTGGCTGTGAAGTTCGGGGT
>NZ_JABTYA010000256.1:42250-44248 GCF_013302945.1 Streptomyces sp. 8P21H-1
CGAGACAACGGTCCGTAAAGGTGTGGCCGAGCTGGAATCCGGCGAAGGCCCTTTGGGCCGGGTACGCAGGTCTGGCGGAGGTCGCAAGAAGACCGCAGATCTTGACCCCGGGCTGCGGCCCGCTCTGCTGGCACTGGTGGAGCCCGATGAGCGTGGTGATCCGATGTCGCCGCTGCGCTGGACGGTGAAGTCGACCAGGAGCCTGGCGGCGGAGCTGACCCGGCAAGGACACCGAGTTGGTGCGGATACCGTCGGGGGCCTGCTGCGCGAGGAAGGCTTCGCCTGCAGGCCGGCGCCAAGACCCTCGAGGGCAAGCAGCACCCCGACCGCGACGCCCAGTTCCGCTACATCAACGAGCAGGCCAAAGAACACATGGCCGACGGCCAGCCGGTGATCAGCGTGGACGCGAAGAAGAAGGAACTGATCGGCGACTACAAGAACACAGGCCGCCAGTGGCGGCCGTCCGGTGAACCGGCGCGGGTCAAGACACACGATTTCCTGGACCGGCAAGGGCCGGGAAAGGCGATCCCCTACGGAATCTACGACCTGGCCGCGAACACCGGCTGGGTGAGCGTCGGCACCGATCACGACACCGCCGCCTTCGCCGTCGCCTCCATCCGCCGCTGGTGGCAGGCCCGGGGCCAACACGACTACCCGGCCGCCGCACGCCTATTGATCACCGCGGACGCGGGTGGTTCCAACGGCTACCGCACCCGCGCCTGGAAGAGCGAACTCGCCGCCTTGGCCGCTCAGACCGGCCTCGAGATCACCGTCTGCCACATGCCGCCGGGCACCTCGAAGTGGAACAAGATCGAGCACCGGCTGTTCTCCCACATCTCCATGAACTGGCGCGGCCGTCCTCTGACCAGCCACGACGTCATCATCGACAGCATCGCAGCGACCACCACCCGCACCGGCCTGACCGTCCACGCCGAACTCGACCCCGGCACTTACGACACCGGCATCAAAGTCACCGACATCGACATCGACGCCCTGCCCCTACGCCGGCACCGCTTCCACGGCGACTGGAACTACACCCTGCAACCTCGGCCCGACAGCACCACCGCGGTCCACAACCCACGGCCGGCCAGCCTTCCCTGCCCGCAGCCTTACACCGGGTATCTGCGCAGTCCGGAACTCACCGACATGCCCGAACCCGTCTTGGACGAACTCATCGGCCAACTGTCCCAGCCGCTGGAGGAGTTACGTGAGCGCGCCCGATCCCAACAACGAGGAGGCGAGCGACTGCGTGCTCGAGGAGCAGGAGGCCAGGACAAGCTGACCACCCCCGCCAGGGTGCTGGCCACCGTGCTCTACCTACGCAAGATCGGCACCCGAGACCTCCTGGCCCAACTCTTCAACGTCAACGGCAACACCCTCACCAGGGCCATTCACCAAGTCCAGCCCCTCCTGGCCGATCACAGCCGCACCATCTCACCCTCAACAGCCAGGTTCCGCACACCCGCCGACGTCACAGCATTCCTCGCGAACGACGTCCCGACAAAGATCAAACCGACACGTTAATTTCCGGCAGGCCCTTAGCCTCGGGCTTTCACGAGGTGGTCTGTCCGAGACTTGATCACGAACGCGAGAAGTGCTCCTGACCTGGAACGATAGGACTTGTCGAGGGTCCAGATCGTGCCGTGGAAAGAAGCACTTCTCAGGTGAAGAAGCGTATCGGGTCGTACCCGCGTGTCCGCGTCGAGGGCAGCGGTCGTGGAGTGGTCTCACAGGCCGGGGCCGTGCTGCTGGTGGAGACGGTCCGCAAGACGGGCCTGGATACTGCGATATCTGCGGCTCTGGCGCCCTGGCGCAAGCCGCGGGCGGTGCACGATCCCGGCAAGATCCTGCTGGATGTGGCGCTCGCGGTCGCCCTCGGTGGCGACTGCCTGGCCGACATCGGCATGCTGCGGGCCGAGCCGGCCGTGTTCGGGCCGGTGGCCTCGGACCCGACAGTCTGAGCTGCACTGCGTTTCGTGGAGTCCCTGATGCCAGGGT
>NZ_JABTYA010000024.1:0-1901 GCF_013302945.1 Streptomyces sp. 8P21H-1
GCCGCGGCCGCCGCCCTCGCCTTCGCCGCCGACCTGCCCGCCCGGGGCGTGGCCGCGGGCACCGAGCTCGACGCGGCCAGGATCCCCGACGACCCGTTCACGCTCGGCATCGCCTCCGGGGACCCCCTGCCCAGCTCCGTGGTGCTGTGGAGCCGGCTCGCGCCCGACCCGTACGAGCCGGACGGCGGCCTGCCCGGGCAGTACGTGCCGGTCGAGTGGGAGCTGGCGGCCGACGAGCGCTTCGCCACGATCGTCCGCAGGGGCCTGGCCATTGCCTATCCGGAGTACAACCACAGCCTGCACGTCGAGGTCGGAGGTCTGGAGGCCGGCCGCGTCTACTACTACCGGTTCAGGGCCGGCAGCTGGATCAGCGACACCGGCCGTACCCGCACGGCACCCGCCACCACGGCCGCCGCCGCGGAACTCACGTACGCGGCCGTGGCCTGCCAGGCGTACCACGACGGGTACTTCACGGTGCACCGTCATCTGGCCCAGGACGACGTCGACGTGGTCTTCCACCTCGGCGACTACCTGTACGAGTACGCCGTGAACTCCGCGGGCGGCGCACGCGAGTACACCGACCGGAAACTGCCCGACCTCTTCAACCGCGAGGCCAGGACCCTCGACGACTACCGGCTGCGCTACGCCCTCTACAAGAGCGATCCGGACCTCCGGGCGGCGCACGCGGCGCACCCGTTCGTCGTCACCTGGGACGACCACGAGACCGAGAACAACTACGCGGGCGCGATCAGCGAGAACAACGACCCGCCGCAGGAGTTTCTGCTGCGGCGCGCGGCCGCCTACCGCGCCTACTGGGAGAACCAGCCCCTGCGCGGCGCGCAGCAGCCCAGCGGTCCGGACATGCAGCTCTACCGCCGGCTCCGGTGGGGCACGCTCGCCCAGTTCGACGTCCTGGACACCCGCCAGTACCGCTCCGACCAGGCGTACGGGGACACCCTGCACCCTCCGGGCCCCGAGACGGACGATCCGGCGCGCACGATCACGGGGGCGACGCAGGAGAGGTGGCTGCTCGACGGCTGGCGCGACTCGGACGCCCTGTGGAACGTCATGACGCAGCAGGTCTGCTTCTCGCAGCGCAGGTTCGACGTCGGCGAGGGGGCGAGGACCTCCATGGACGCCTGGGACGGCTACCGGGCCTCGCGGCGGCGGGTCCTCGACGGCGCGAAGTCGGCCGGGGTCGACAACCTGGTGGTGATGACGGGGGACGTGCACGTCGGGTACGCCTTCGACATCAAAGAGGACTTCGACGACCCGGCGTCCACGACGCTGGGCTCGGAGATCGTCGCCACCTCGGTGGCGAGCGGCAGGGACGGCGCGGAGAAGCCGGGCAACTGGGACACGTACATGCGGGCCAACCCGCATCTGAAGTTCTACAACGGCCGGCGCGGCTACGTACGGGTCACCGTGGACCGGCAGCAGGCGCGGGCCGACTACCGGACGGTCCCGGCCGTGACGACGCCGGGCGCGCCGGTCACGACCGCCGCGTCCTTCGTGACCGAGGCGGGCAGACCGGGCCTCGAACCCGTCTGACGGGGGCCGCCCCACGCGCCGGGGTCCTCCCGGAGGTGCGCCGGACCGCAGTACCCGGTGGGCCGGTCCCCCCCGGCATCCGGTACTCCGCCGGGCGGGTTCTTCGTGTGGTCCCCAAGCGTCGAACCGCGGACGAACGGACATGTTCCGGACCCGTGTCGGCAAGGTCTAGGTTCCCGTCGCCCTTCCGCCGAACCTCCGAGCCCCGAGCCCCGAGCCCCGAGCCCCTGAGAACGAGGAGTCACCCGATGGCCCACCGACACGCCCGCGCAACCGCCCGGACCGCCGCCCTGACCGCGCTCGGCGCACTCGTGCTCACGGGGCTGCCGGCGGTCGCGGCCGCCGAGCCC
>NZ_JABTYA010000257.1:0-2663 GCF_013302945.1 Streptomyces sp. 8P21H-1
CGGGGCCGCCGGGGCTGTTGGAGCCGCCGGGGTCGCCGGAGCCGCCGGGGTCGGCAGGGCCGCCTGGGTCGCCGGGGTCGGCGGGGCCGACTGGGTGTCCGCGAATGCCGCGGTGAAGTCGGCCGCGGCGGGCTCGGCATCCTTGGCCGACCCTTCGGCCGCCCTCTCAGCCACCTCCTCGGCCATCCCCACGGCCGATCCCTCGGCCATCCCCACGGCCGATCCCTCGGCCATCCCCACGGCCGATCCCACGGCCATCCCCACGGCCGATCCCACGGCCGAGTTTCGGCCCAGGCCCCCGACCGAGGTCTCGCCCGAATCCCCGCCCGAACCCCCGACCGAATCCCCGCCCAGGTCCGGGGTCGTCGGCGGCAGGTTCCCCGGCCCTCCGCCCCGGAAGGCGTCCCCGCCCGGAGGAAGACCCTTTTCCACACCTGACGAGGAACTCCCCTCAGGGCCCGGGGAGGGACTCCCCTCCGTCCCCTCCCCGAGCCCTCGCTCTCGTCCCCGCCCCATCGTCGACTGCGCTGCCCGGCGCCCCGCGAAGGCGCTCGCGACCATCCGGCTCGTCAGCGGGCTCCGGCGAGGCGGGACCAGATGAGTCGGGACCTGCTGGAGCGGGTCCGGGCAAGGCGGGTCCGGGCAAGGCGGGTCCGGACAAGGCGGGTCCGGACAAGGCGGGGCCTGCCGGAGCGGGGCCTGCCGGAGCGGCACGGGCTGGGACGCCGCCGGGTCCTGGGGATCCGCACCCTTCACCCCCGCACCCTTGACCTCCGCACCCTTCACCCCCGCACCCTTGACCTCCGCACCCTTCATCTCCGTGTCCGCCCTCACGGGCGCCTCGACCAACGCCATGCCGCACGGCACCGCCTCCGTCGCGTACGGCAGCCGAAGGACCCCGTCCCTGCTCCACCACCCGGAACCGGTCAACCACCCCTCCGGAGCGCGAAACTGATGGAGCCGGCGCTCCGCCGGACGCCACACCCCGAGCCAGCTGCCCGAGGCACCGTCGATCCGCAGGGCGACCGCGCAGTTCTCCGGCGTCAGCACCAGCCCCGGCTGGATCGCGAACGGAGTGACCGTGCAGCCGGCCGGCTGGAGGCACTCCGGGAACCGGACCGGAAGCGTGCTGCCCAGCACCCCCCAGCCGAGCCGCTCCCGCCCCGGTGAGGGCGCGTCCGAGCGGACCAGGAGCAGCCCGCTGTCGGCGTCCGCCAGCAGCAGCCGGTCGTCGCTGTCCTCGGCGATCTGCAACAGCGGCGACACCTCGCCCCCGCGTTCCAGATCGACCACCACCGCCTTCGTCCTGCCACGCGGCGCCTCCCGGTCCAGCGCGAGCAGCCGGTCCCCGCCGCCCAGCCACACCCCGCCCGAGCAGCGGCCCGGCACCTCCGCGAGGTGCTCGGGCCCGAAGGTGCCGCCCGCCACCAGCCACACGGCCGTCGAACCGGGCCCCACGGCGAGGGCGTACGCGCGCGTGCCGCCAGGAGCGGGCGGCAGCAGCCACAGCTCCGTTCCGGGCTCGGGGCATTCGATCGCGCCGAGCGGTACCTCGCCCGTCCCGGGCCCCGTCGGATGCCCCGTCGGATACAGCAGCGAGAACATGTGCCGACCGTCGGCGACCCGGTGGACGAGCACCCGCCCGTCCGCCATCGGCAGCACCTCCGTGCCGGGCTCCTCGGGCTGGCTGCCGGGCAGCGGCACGGCGTAGGGCTCGGGACCGTCCAGCGTCCAGCGCTCCGGGAACCAGGACGCGCCGCTGCGGGCCAGCCGGGCCGCGTAGGACCCGTCGAAGCCGATCACGCACCCTGCCCGTGCGACGGACCCGCTCGCGCCCCCGCTTCCTACCCCGCTCCCACCCCCCTCCCTGTCCCCGTTTCCGGACGCCGCCGCGGACTCGATCGCACAGGCCGCCATGGTTCGGTCACCTCCGGCGTCGAAACTAGTTTTCGCACGCACAGACGTGGGACCCGCAGCCAGCCCCTTCACACATAAGAGTGGCCACTTTCCGGTTCGCCTGAGGGAACGGAGGCGGATGTGCTGAGCGGGATGAGGGTGGGATGACAGCGGGACGAGGGGGGACGCCCGGCCAGGTGATCACCGGAGCGGCCGGTCGGGCAGGCCCCCGGGGCAGGTAGCCTTTTGTGCGTGCCCCGTCTGTCTGAAGCAATCGCCGCGCTCGACGCCCTCTGGCCCCCGGGGAGCGCGGAGGCATGGGACGCGGTCGGGACGGTCTGCGGAGACCCCGACCAGGAGGTCACCCGTGTCCTGTTCGCCGTCGACCCGGTCCAGGAGATCGTGGACGAGGCGGTGAAGCTGGGCGCGGACCTGCTGATCACCCACCACCCGCTCTACCTGCGCGGTACGACGACGGTGGCGGCCTCGACCGCCAAGGGCCGCGTCGTGCACACGCTCATCAGGAACGACATCGCCCTGCACGTCGCCCACACGAACGCGGACCGCGCCGACCCGGGGGTGAGCGACGCCCTCGCGGGCGCGCTGGACCTGCGGGTCCTGCGGCCCCTCGTGCCGGACCCGGCCGACCCCGGGGGCCGTCGCGGCCTCGGCCGTATCTGTGAACCGGACCGCCCGCTGACCGTCCGCGAGTTCGCCGCCCGTGCCGCCGAGCGGCTGCCCGCCACCGCGCAGGGCATCCGCGTCGC
>NZ_JABTYA010000258.1:0-218 GCF_013302945.1 Streptomyces sp. 8P21H-1
CCCGTGAACGGCTCCAACGCCGCCGCACAAGCCCGCAGATGCCCCGCGAACACCGGCGAAGCACGCATCAACTCCACACCCATGCCCACCCACTGCGCACCCTGCCCCGGAAAGACGAACACCGTCCCACCCGGCTCACCCACCGGCACACCGGCCACCACCCGCGCCGACGGCTCCCCCGCCGCCAACGCCGCCAGCGCCTCGCGGTGGTCGGCCGG
>NZ_JABTYA010000258.1:330-4674 GCF_013302945.1 Streptomyces sp. 8P21H-1
CGCAGCACGACGTGGCAGTTGGTGCCGCCCATGCCGAAGGAGCTGGTGCCCGCGATCAGCGGGCGGTCGGGGCGGGGCCAGGGGGTGAGGTCCTGCTGGACGCGCAGCCGGAGTTCGTCGAAGGCGATGTCGGGGTTGGGCGTCTCGAAGTTGAGGCTGGGGGGCAGTTCGCGGTGCCAGATGCTGAGGACCGTCTTGAGCAGGCCGACGATGCCCGCCGCGCCCTCCAGATGGCCGATGTTGGTCTTCACTGATCCCACGCGCAGCGGATGGCCTGCCGGACGGCCGACGCCGAGCGCGGCGCCCAGGGCGGCCGCCTCCACGGGGTCGCCCACGCGTGTGCCGGTGCCGTGCAGCTCGACGTACTGGACGTCCTCGGGGCGGGTGCCGGCGCGCTCGTGCGCGCGGCGGACGACCTCCTCCTGGGCGCGTGCGCCGGGCACCGTGAGGCCGGGCGTGGCGCCGTCGTTGTTGACGGCGCTGCCTTCGATCACGCAGTAGATCCGGTCGCCGTCCGCCACCGCCCGGGACAGGGTCTTCAGAACCAGGCAGGCGCCGCCCTCGCCGCGGACGTAGCCGTTGGCCCGGGCGTCGAAGGTCCTGCACAGTCCGTCGGGCGACAGACCGCCGAACTTACGTCCAGCGCAGCCCTTCTCCGGGGTGAGCACGAGGTTGACACCGCCAGCGAGGGCGAGCGTGCACTCTCCGGCGCGCAGGCTCTCGGCGGCCAGGTGCACCGAGACCAGTCCCGAGGACTGGGCCGCGTCGACGGCGAGACTGGGGCCGTTGAGGCCGAGGACGTAGGAGAGGCGGTTGGCGATGATGCCGCGGTGGAGTCCGGTGAAGGAGTGGCGGTCGATCCGCCGGGTGCCGTGCTTGTAGAGGCGGATCGCGTAGTCGTCCCACATGGCGCCGACGAAGACGCCCGTCCGTGTTCCCGCGAGCCGGGCGGGGACGACGTCCGCGTCCTCCAGCGCCTCCCAGCCGAGCTCCAGCACGAGGCGCTGCTGGGGGTCCATCATGTCGGCTTCGTTCGGGGAGATGCCGAAGAAGTCGGCGTCGAAGCCGGAGACGTCCTCCAGGAAACCGCCGCGTGTGGTGGCGATCCCCCCGGGGGCGGCGGGGTCCGCGGAGAGCAGCCAGCGCGCGTCCCAGCGGTCGGCCGGGACGTCGGTGATGCCGCTCCTGCCGTCGCGCAGCAGTTCCCAGAAGGCGCGGGGGTTCCGGGCGCCGGGCAGGCGGCATGACACGCCCACAACGGCGACGGCTTCACGAGCGGGCTCCCCCGACTCGTGCACCGCCCGTGCACCGCCGACGGTACGTCGCGAGTGGGACCGAACGTTGTCGGTGTCCTGCACCAGGGCCTCCCCCAACAGTTGCTTAGAAGAACAGGTATGACCGCGGAGGTCCGCGGCCGGTCGGTTCCCGGATCCGTCGCCGCGGGCGTCCCGCGGACAGCCCACCGCCCTTCCGCGCGCACCGGGCGCCGCGGATCCGGGAAGGGAGGGCGTGCCGGCCGGGCACCGGCGGGGCGGTGGCGGTGAGCGCGCCGACGGGCTCACCGCGCCCTCACCGCCAGGCGGTCACCTGGTTCAGGAGATCGCCCGGCGCGTCCATGAAGTCGTAGCGGCCGCCGTCGACCACCCGGATGTCGACCGAGTCCGCGTACCGGCGCCAGCCCTCCAGTCCGGCGAGGCTCGTGCCGGGGTCGTCCCGCCAGTGCAGCACGACGACGGGACAGTCCACGGCGACCGGCTCCGTCCGCCGGTACTCCCTCGCGGCGGCCAGGTCGCGCAGCAGCACGGCCATGCCCAGCTCGACCATGTCCGGCCGGGGTTCGATGCCCCGGCCGCGGAGGAACGACTCCAGCTCGGCGCGCAGTTCGTCCTCGGTCATGGTGAGCATCCGGTCCTGCGCGGCGTCGTGCGGTGCCGTCTGGCCGGAGACGAAGAGACATCGCGGCCCGGGCAGGCCCAGTTCGGCGAGCCGCACCACGGTCTCGAACGCGGGCAGCGCGCCCGCGCAGTGCGCGAAGAAGGCGAACGGCCGGTCGAGCCACGGGGTGAGGGGCTCGACCAGGTCGGCGGCCAGTTTCCCGTAGCTGCCGTAGTGGGGGTGGGCGAGGCGGTTCTCACGGCCGGGGAGCTGCACCGGGCAGACCTCCACGTCGCCGATCCCGGCCGGCCAGGCGCTGAAGGCGGAGGCGCCGGCCCCGGCGAAGGGGAAGCAGAAGAGCCTGGCGGGCCGGTCGGCGGACGGCGGACGCACGAACCACGGCGATGTGACGGTGGTGGGGCCGGCTGTCATGTCGTCCTCCGTCTCCGGACGGTGATGGGCAGATGGGTCGTCCCGGCGATGAAGTACGACCGCAGGTGCTGCGGTTCGCCGTCGAACTCGATCGAGGCGGACCGCTGGAGCAGTTCCTCGAAGAAGACGCGCAGGGTCAGCCGGGCCAGCGGTGCCCCGATGCAGAAGTGCGGTCCGAACCCGAAGGCGACCTGTCGCTTCGCGCCCTCCCGCGTGATGTCGAACTCGTGCGGATCGGGGAAGCGGGTCTCGTCCCGGTTGGCCGACCCGATCCATGCGACGACCGCCCCGCGGGCCGGGACGGTGCCCCCGCCGATCCGTACGTCGTCCACCGCGTACCGCATGAAGTTGCAGGCGCTGGACGTCCAGCGCAGCCCTTCCTCGACCAGGTTCGGGATCAGCGAGGGGTCGGCCTGCGCCTTGGCGAACTGCTCGGGCCGCTCGACGAGCGCGTGCACCGTGCCGGAGACCGTGTGCGGCGTCGTCACGTTGGCGCCGAGGAGGATGCTGTAGCCGTCGAGGGCGATCTCCTCGTCGGTCAGCGGCACGCCTCCCGGGCGGACGCTCATGAGGTGGTGGAGCAGGCTGTCGTCCTCGTCCCCGCCCGCCCGCCGCGTCCTGACCCAGTCCTTGACGTAGGTGACGAGTTCGTGGTGGGCGATGGCCAGGGTCGCGGCCTCGCTGCCCTGGCGGAAGTGCGGGTCCGAGGGGGCCGTCACCATCGCGGTCAGCCGGACGAGTTCCTCCCAGTCCTTCTCCGGGATGCCGAGGAGCGGGCCCGTGACCATCGCCGGGAGGAGCAATGCCTGTTCGGCCAGGTCGAAGGTCCCGCCGTCGAGGGCCGGTTCGAGGAAGCGCACGACCGACCGCCGGATCGAGTCCTCCCAGACCCGCACCGCCCGCGCGGTGAGCCTGGTGCCGATGGGTCTGCGGACCTCGGTGTGGCGCGGCGGGTCGGTGGAGGTCAGCAGCACGCCGGCCGCGACGTCGTCCGTCCCGAGATGGGTAGGCACCGTGCCCCGCTCGGAGGTGAACTCCCGGTGGTCGCCGAGCACCCGGCAGACGTCGTCGTAGCGGGTGACCGACCAGAACTCCCGTCCGTCGGGCAGGACCTGGTGGTGCAGGGGGGCCTTCGCCCGCATCATGTCCCAGACCGGGTGCGGGTCGCCCGAGGTGTAGAGATCCAGGTCGAACAGGTCGACACGGTCGAGGTCGACGTGGCGCGGGGGTCCCGGCGTCAGCCTCACGTCCGTGCCCTTCCCCGCCGGATCAGCGCGGCGACCCGGGCCGGGGTCTGCGCCAGGTAGAAGTCACGCACCGACAGCTCGACGCCGTAGTCCCGAGCCACCCGTTCGATGATCTTGATACCGATCAGCGAGTTCCCGCCCACCGCGAAGAAGTCGTCGTCCGCGCCGATGTCGTGCGGGCCGAGGTGCTCCCCCCACAGCGCCGCGATCTCCTGCACGAGTGACTCCGGCGCACCCGTGGGCGCGGCTTCCGGTTCTGACTGCATTGCCAGCCTTTCCTCTCTCCGCCGAACGGGGAATCCGCCCACGGCGTTCCCGTCCCCGTCCGGCCGGCCGGACGGGGACGGGAACGCCGTCTGTCCGTGCCGCGTGTCATCGGTTCCGAGGGGACGCGGCCGTGTCCCGGCCCCGGCAGGGGCCGGCGGGTCCGCCGCTCCGGACGCCGGGAGAAGTACCTGTGTGATCGCCGGCGGCCGCACCACGGGAGGCCGCCGGCCGGGGCGGGCCGCTGCTTTCCGCAGCGCACCGGGGGTCATCGAGACGCCAACGTAAGGCGCCGGAGAAAGCCAGGGCAAGAGATGACCGTGCGGGCGCCCGGCCCGGCACCCGCTGTCCCGCCGACAGGACGGTGACGCACGGACCGCACTCTGTCCCGGACCGGGCCACGCGCCCCCCGCCGCCCCCGCCGCCCTCCGGCCGTCGCCCGGAGGATCTCCGCCGGAACCGTTCTCCGCGCCGGTCCGCGGGGCGGGGACTTTCTCCGGCCACCGCCCGTCCACGCGGCCGGCCC
>NZ_JABTYA010000259.1:0-557 GCF_013302945.1 Streptomyces sp. 8P21H-1
CTGATCGCGCCGGGTGCCCGGGGGCGGGCGCTGCTCGACTTCCGGCGGGGCCTGCTCGCGGAGAACCTCGCCCGCTCCCCGCAGTCCGCGCGCGCCGCCTACCGGCGTGCGCATGCCGGCGCCACGGCGCACGACGACCCGTTACTGCTGTCCTTCACCTGGCGCCACCTCGCCGGACTCGCGCTGCGCGAGGGCGAGTTGGCGGAGGCCCGGCACGGCTTCGCCGAATCCCTGCGTATCCGCGAGGAGCTGGGCTACCTCGTCGGCACGGCTCCGGCGCTGGCCTCCCTCGCCGACGCGGAGTCCGAACCGGAGGCGTCCCGTCTGCGCGCGGAGGCGGGCCGCCTGTTCCGCCTCCTGGGCGGCGTACCGACGTGGCTGGCGGAGCAGCTGACGCCGCCGGCGGCCACGGCCTGAGGGCGGGACCGGTGCCCGTCCGCTACGCGCCCGGGAAGTGGCTGCGGATCAGGGACTGCGCCGTCGGCAGGTCCTGTGCGGCCAGTGCGTCGAGCAGGGCGGTGTGCTGGGCGGCGTCCGCCAGGAGGTCGGTGCGCGGG
>NZ_JABTYA010000260.1:0-443 GCF_013302945.1 Streptomyces sp. 8P21H-1
GGTGCCCGGGGTGGCCGAGACCTGCACGGCCTCGCCGGGCCGCGCCCAGACGGCGAGCGCGCGGCGCAGCAGGGCCTTGTCGCCGGTGAGCCCGCCCCGCGCGGGCCACACGGAGAAGTCGGTGCGCGCCGACGACTCCCACGCCCCCGTCGGCACCAGCGTCAGCCGGCCGGGCTCCAGGGCGGCCTGCGCCGCGGGGTTGCGCGCGTACGGGGGCGCGNCGCCGCGAGCGCCGCCCTCGTGTGCTGGCGGCGGCGCATCAGATCGGTGGGCCGGGCCTGGAGGGAGCAGGGGTCGAACTCGGGGGAGGCCAGCAGCGCGTACTCCCCACCGGCTTCGTCGTCCGCCTCGGCGAGGGCGTCGTCCGGGTCCTCGGCGCCGGCCGCGGCCAGCACCTCGCGCACGTCCGCGTCGGCCAGCCCCTCCAGGGCGCGCAGGACGTG
>NZ_JABTYA010000261.1:0-220 GCF_013302945.1 Streptomyces sp. 8P21H-1
CCTGGCCACCACCCGCACCGCCTTCGAGCACCGCGCCGCCGTCGTCGGCGGCGACCGGGACACCCTGCTCGCCGGGCTCGACGCCCTCGTCGACGGCCGCACCGGCCCCGGCACCGCATGGGGCACCGCGGCCCGGGACCACCGCACGGTGTTCGTCTTCCCGGGACAGGGCTCGCAGTGGCCGGGCATGGCGGAGGAACTCCTCGCCTCCTCACCGGTG
>NZ_JABTYA010000261.1:347-1446 GCF_013302945.1 Streptomyces sp. 8P21H-1
AGTGGTGGCCCTGCGCAGCAGGACACTGCTGGCACTGACCGGCCGCGGCGCCATGCTGTACGTCCCGCTGCCCCTGGAGCGTGTCCGGGACCGGCTGGCACCCTGGGCGGACCGGCTGGACGTCGCCGCCGTCAACGGCCCCACGACGGTGACCGTCTCGGGCGACCCGGCCGCCCTGGACGAGCTGCACGGCGCGCTCGCCGACGACGGCGTGCTGTGCTGGCCCCTCCCCGGCGTCGACTTCGCCGGGCACTCGCCGCAGGTCGAGGAGATCCGCCACGAACTGGGCACCCTCCTCGCCGGGATCACCCCGCGCCCGTCCCGCGTGCCCTTCTACTCGACCGTCACCGGCTCACTGCTCGACACCTCCCGGCTCGACGCCGCGTACTGGTACCGGAACCTGCGCGAGCCCGTCGTCTTCCGCCGGGCCGTGGACGCCCTCCTCGCCGACGGGTACCGCCTGTTCGTCGAGAACAGCGCCCACCCGGCGCTCACCGTATGGCTCCGGGAGGCCCTGGAGACGGCCGGCGGCACCGGCGGTGTCGTGGGCACCCTGCACCGCGGCGAGGGCGGCCGGGCCCGCGTGCTCACCTCCCTGGCGGAACTGCACGTCCTCGGCCGTCCGGTGGACTGGGAGGCGGTCTTCGACGGCACCGGCGCCCGCCCCTGCGAACTTCCCACGTACGCCTTCCAGCGCCGCCACTACTGGCTGACACCACCGTCCCGGGACGCGGACGCGGACGCGGACGGGAACGGCATCGGCATCGGCATCGGCTCCGGCACCGGCTCCGTCGACCAGGACTTCTGGGACGCCGTGGCCGGACCGGACCAGGACGCCCTCGCCGACCGCCTGCGCGTCGAGGACGACGACGTGCGCGCGGCCGTGGGCACCGTGGCGCCCGTGCTCCGCGACTGGCTGCACGGCAGCCGGGACCGGTCCACGCTGGACTCCTGGCGCCACCGCGTCACCTTCAAGGCCCTGCCGCAGCGGGGCGGTGAGGGCCTCACGGGAACCTGGTGGCTCGCGGTGCCCGGAGCCGCCGCCGGGGACCCGGCCGTCGCCGCCTGCGCCCGGGCCCTGCGCGAGCACGGCGCACAC
>NZ_JABTYA010000262.1:0-2787 GCF_013302945.1 Streptomyces sp. 8P21H-1
CCGTGCGCCGAGCGCGAGCCGTTCGCCCTCGGCCGTACCGTCCCCGGCCCCGCCGTCCCCGTCGCCCTCGGAGCCGGCGGACCCCACCCCGGACGCGGGTGCCTCCGGCGAGGTGCGCAGCTACGACACCGAGGGCGGCCGGGCCGTGTTCGAACTCGGCGCGGCGTCGGCGTCACTGGTGTCCGCGACGCCCGCGTCGGGGTGGTCGATGCAGGTGTGGAAGACCGAGGCGTGGATCCGGGTGGAGTTCTCCGCCGGGGCGGACCGGGTGTCGGTGTTCTGCACGTGGCACGACTCCGCGCCGCGGGTGGAGATCAACGACTACTGAGCCTCCTACCGGAAGGCGGACGGCGGAGGGGCGGGGGACGCCACCGCCGACGCGTCCGTCACCGGGGTCGCCCCGCCGGTGAAGTCCAGGAGCGGTCTGCCGTGTTCGACCCTTGCCGGGTGGGGGTCGGAGGCCGCCCGTCGGGTCAGGTCCTGGACCGGCAGCGGACGGTCCGAGGCGACCAGGACGGCGTTGCCGAAACGTTTACCCCGCAGGACCGCCGGGTCGGCGACGAGGGCGAGCTCAGGGAAGACGCCGGCCGCGGTGGCGATCTGGCCGCGCAGGTGCGCCAGGGGCGGACCGTCGGTGAGGTTGGCGGCGTACACACCACCGGCCCTGACGACCCTGCGTACGTCGGTGAGGAACTCGCCGGACGTCAGGTGCGCGGGTGTACGCGCCCCGCTGAACACGTCCGCGACGACGAGGTCCGCCCACCCGTCCGGCACCTTGGCGAGCCCTTCGCGCGCGTCGGCGGACCGCACCCTGATCCGGGCGTTCGGGTCCCACGGCAGCTCCCGCCGGACCAGCCGGACCAGCGCGGCGTCCCGCTCGACGACCTGCTGGGTGGAGCGGGGGCGGGTCGCGGCCACGTACCGGGCGAGGGTGAGCGCGCCGCCCCCGAGGTGCACGGCGTGCACGGGCCTGCCGGGCGGGGCGGCGAGGTCGATGACGTGCCCGAGACGGCGCTGGTACTCGAAGCCCAGGTACGCCGGGTCGTCGAGGTCGACATGGGACTGCGGGGCCCCGTCGACGAGCAGGGTCCACCCCCGCGCCCGCTCCCGGTCGGGCAGGAGCTCGGCGAGCCCGCCGTCCACCTGCTCGACGACGGCCGGGCTCCCGCCACGCCTGTCACCCGCCCGTTTGTTCCTCGCCCTGGCCATCCCCCCATTATCGACCGCGCGGAACGGGCCCGCCCGGCACCCGCCCTCCCGACGGAGTCGCCGGGCCCCGCAGGGTTCCGCCGCCCCCCGCCGGGCCTCAACGGCAGTTGTCCGCGGCCTCGATCAACCGTGCCGCCTCCCCCAGCGCCGCCCGCAGCGCCGCGGGGTCGGTGGCCAGTTCCGCCTCCTCCTCCGGCGGCAGCAGCCAGTCCGAGCCCTCGACGGGCGGCTCGGGCGCCGGCCGGGCCCCCCGCCCGCCGGTCCGCGTGCAGACGCTGCCCGGGACGTCCCAGGCGGAAGCCGTGCCCGGCGGCACCAGGAACCCGAGGGTGTCGCAGCTGTCGTCGTGCAGGACCGGCCCGACCGACTCGGCGGGGGCGCCCCGCAGCAGGATGTCGACGGCCTCCAGTCCCTGCCGGGCCGGCACGGTGACGAGGTCGCACGGGCCCCCGGGAGCGGCGCCGGCACCCCGCCGCTCACCACCGCACGGCTCTCCCGGAAGGCAGCAGCCGACGCTCTGCCCGGTCTCCATCCTGGCCTCCACCACGGAACCCTCCTCGATCGAGCACACCACATGGCTCAACGCTCCACGGCGTCGACGGCTACGGCGGAAACCGACCGCAAAGGATGGCAGTTGATGGCAGAACAGGTATGAGATATCCGTTTTGTAACCAAATCCAGTATGGCGATCTTTTCGCAGCGAGTAGGTTCGTGCCCGCCGGAAACACAGGCGCGACCCGATCGGTCACCCGGTCAACTCGCGCCGTTTCCGGCCTGGTTCGACGGTTCGCGAGAGAGGACCCGGCCATGACGTGGTCACCGATGCCCCCGTCGTCCCGGCCGCCACAGCCGCTGCAGCCGAACCTCGCCTTCCGGCGGCTGCGCGGACGGCGCTCGCCCGGCGAGTTCGCCGCGGCGGTGCGGCGGGCGGCCCGGGAGATCGACGAGCAGGTCAGCTGCGACGCGCGCTACATCGGGCGGGTCGAGGCGGGGGAGATCCGCTGCCCCAACTACGCGTACGAGCGGGTGTTCCTGCACATGTTCCCCGGCCGGACGCTGACCGACCTGGGCTTCGTACCCCGTTCGGCGGTGCGCGGGCGGGGGGCGCGCGCCGCCGAGCAGGCGCCCGCGGCACACACCGAGAGCCCGCCGCGCACTCCGCCTGAGACGGACGGTTCCCATGCGCCGGACGCAGCGACACACTGCACGCACGACCCGCACGCACTGCACGACGCGCACGACACATGTGCCGCATACGACGCACAGGACCCGTACGACCCGCACGCCCCGCAGCACCCACACGCCCCACAGGACCCGAGCGATCCTCGCGACCCGCGCGGGTCCGACGATCAGAGCCACGAGGAGAGCGACGTGCGACGTCGCGCATTCATGAGCGGAGGAACCGCCGCCGTGGCGGCGGCCTCCCTGGGCCCCTGGGGGCCCGCGTTCCGCGGTACGGCCGAGGCCGCGCCGCGTTCCGCGCACCGGAAGGGCGGGGCAGGGCCCGAGGCCGGAGCGCTGGAGGAGACCGTCCGCAGGATCCGGCTGCTGGACGACCGGCACGGCGCCGACGGCCTG
>NZ_JABTYA010000263.1:0-7539 GCF_013302945.1 Streptomyces sp. 8P21H-1
GTGCCGTCTTCGCCGAGTCCGCCGTCTTCGCCGCGGCTGCCGCGGCTGCCGGGTCCGCCGTGTTCGCGGCCTTCGCCGCGCCCGCTGTACCCGCCGCACCCGCCGCGTCCCGTGGCCGTGCCTGTGCGGCCGTGTGCGGTGCGTTCGGTGTGCCTGATGCGTTCTTCGCGTCTTTCTTGCCCGTCTCGCCCGGTGCGTCCGGCTTGGCCGGTGCATCCGGCTTGACCGGTACGCCCGGTGCGCCGGACTTACCGGGCCTGCCGGACGCGCCGGGTGCACCCGGTGTTTCTGGTGTCTTCGGTGTGCCCGAAGCCGCCGCGGGGGCGGGGCCGGGCTCTTTCCGTGCCCAGCCCTCGCTCGGCTGCTGCGGCTGCGGCTGGTCCTTCATCGTGTGCCGTGCTCCCGTTTCACGTCGTACGTCCGGTACGTCCTCGTACGCCTTGGCGCCCTCCCCTTGAAGACTGTCGCATCCGGCGATTCGTTCCCGTCACAGGGCACGCTTCGCATAACAAGTGACGCAAGAAACCGTGAAGAAAATGCCTGGCACGCGGCGCGGCCCCGCGGCTAGGCTCCTGCGCTTTGGTCCGGAACGGCTGGAGGGCGCCCGTGAAGGGGGCAGGCAGGTTGTACGCCGCCGTCGCGGCGGGAGGGTTCCGGCGGTACGCGACCTACCGGGTGGCCACCGCCGCGGGCGTGTTCACCAACACGGTGTTCGGCATGATCCTGGCGTACACGTACACCGCGCTGTGGGACGAGAGGCCCGGTCTCGGCGGGTACGACCAGGCCCAGGCGGTGACGTACGTGTGGGTGGGGCAGGGGCTGCTGTCGGTGGTCGCGGTGATGGGCGGCGGCTTCGAGGACGAGCTGATCGAGCGGATCCGTACGGGTGACATCGCGATCGACCTCCACCGGCCCGCGGACCTCCAGCTGTGGTGGCTGGCCGCCGACGCGGGGCGGGCCGGTTTCCAGCTGCTGGGGCGGGGCGTGCTGCCGATGGTCCTGGGCGGGCTGGTGTTCCGGCTCGCGCTGCCGGGCGACGCCGGCACCTGGGCGGCGTTCCTCGGCGCCGTGCTGCTCGGGGTCCTGGTGAGTTTCGCGATCCGCTACCTCGTGGCGCTGGCGGCGTTCTGGTTCATGGACGGGGCGGGCGTGCAGCAGCTGGCCGTCCTGGCGGGACTCTTCTTCTCCGGGATGACGCTGCCGCTGAACGTCTTCCCGGGCGCGCTCGGCGAGCTGGCCCGCGTGCTGCCCTGGTCGTCGCTGATCCAGGTGCCCGCGGACGTGCTCCTCGGGGAGCGCACGGGGTGGGCGCTGCTGCGCACGTACGCCTTCCAGGCCGCCTGGGCCGCCGGACTGCTCGCGCTGGGCCGGCTGATCCAGTCGGCGGCGACGCGCAGGGTGGTGGTCCAGGGTGGCTGACCGGCACCAGCACCAGCACCAGAACCAGCACCAAGAGCAGGGGCTGCGGCAGGGCACGCCGTACCCGGGCTTCGAGCGGGCCGGCCGCTCGCGCCTGGCGGACGGGCTGCGCGCCTACCGGCTGATCGCCTGGATGTGGATCCGCTCGACGATGGCGTACCGCGCGTCCTTCGCGATGACGCTCCTCGGCAACTTCGCGGGAACCGCGCTCGACTTCGTCGCGATCCTGCTGATGTTCTCGCGGGTCGACGAGCTCGGCGGCTACGGGCTGGGCGAGGTGGCGTTCCTGTACGGGCTGTCGAGTGCGGCGTTCGGCCTCACGGACCTCGCCCTCGGCTCGATGGACCGGCTGGGCGGGCGGGTGCGCGACGGCACGCTCGACACGCTGCTCGTCCGTCCCGCGCCGGTGCTCGCGCAGGTCGCCGCGGACCGGTTCGCGCTGCGCCGGCTGGGCCGGATCACCCAGGGGCTGCTGGTCCTCGGGTACGCGCTCACGGTGGTCGACATCGCGTGGACCCCGGTGAAGGTGCTGCTGATGCCGGTGATGCTGGTCAGCGGGGCGGCGATCTTCGGGGCGGTCTTCGTGGCGGGCGGGGCCTTCCAGTTCGTGGCGCAGGACGCCTCCCAGGTGCAGAACTCGTTCACGTACGGCGGCACCACCCTGCTGCAGTACCCGCCGACCGTCTTCGCCAAGGAGCTGGTGCGCGGGGTGACCTTCGTCCTGCCGCTGGCCTTTGTCAACTGGCTGCCCGCGCTGTACGTGCTCGGGCTGCCGTATCCGCTCGACCTGCCGCAGTGGACGGCGTTCCTGCCGCCGCTCGTGGCCGCCGGCTGCTGCGCGCTGTCGGGGCTGGCCTGGCGGGCGGGCCTTCGTTCGTACCGGAGCACGGGGAGCTAGCACGTGGACACCGACACCGACACCGACATCACCACCACCGGGGCGGGTGGGCACGACGGCGCCCTCATCCGTCTGGACCGCGTCGAGAAGGTCTTCGACGTCCGCAGGAAGACCGGCTTCCTCCGCCGTGAGCGGCGGCAGGTGCGGGCGGTCGACTCGATCTCCTTCACCGTGTCGCGCGGCGAGATGGTCGGCTACATCGGGCCGAACGGCGCGGGCAAGTCCACCACCATCAAGATGCTCACCGGCATCCTCACCCCGAGCGGCGGGCACCTGCGGGTCGCGGGCATCGACCCCTCGCGCGAACGCACGCGGCTCGCGCAGCGCATCGGCGTGGTGTTCGGGCAGCGCACCACCCTGTGGTGGGACCTCCCGCTGGTCGACTCGTACCGGCTGATGCACCGCATGTACCGGATTCCCGACGCGCGGTACGCCGAGAACCTCGACCGGTGCGTCGAACTCCTCGAACTGGGCGACCTGCTGGACGTGCCCGTACGGCAGCTCTCGCTCGGCCAGCGGATGCGCGGGGACATCGCGGCGGCGCTGCTGCACGACCCGGAGGTGCTGTACCTGGACGAGCCGACGATCGGGCTCGACGTGATCAGCAAGGCGCGGGTGCGGGAGTTCCTGCGGGACCTCAACGCGGAGCGCGGCACGACGGTGCTGCTGACGACCCATGACCTCTCCGACATCGAGCAGCTGTGCCGGCGGGTGATGGTCATCGACCACGGGCGCCTGATGTACGACGGGCCGCTCACCGGGCTGCACGAGATAGGGGAGAGCGAGCGGACGCTGGTGGTGGACCTGGAGCGGGAACTGCCGCCGATCGACGTCGGGTCGGCGCGGGTCGTGAAGGTCGAGGGGCCGCGGCAGTGGCTCGCGTTCCCCGCGGCGCAGTCGGCGGCACCGCTGGTGGCGCGGATCGCGGCCGCGTACCCGCTGGTCGACCTGTCGGTGCGGGAACCCGACATCGAGGCGGTCATCAGCCGCATGTACGCGGAGAAGACGACCTCGTAGGCTGCTGGCATGACGGACGAACTCCCGGACCGGCGCCCCGATCGCCCCGATCTACCCGGCCCTTCCGGTGCTCCCGGTGCTCCCGGTCTCCCCGGCGGATCCTCCGGGCTGCGTGCCTCCGACGCCGACCGCGACCGGGTCACCGAAGTGCTGCGGGACGCCCTCGCGGAGGGCCGCCTGGACATGGAGGAGTTCGAGGAGCGGCTGGAGGCGACGTACAAGGCGCGTACGTACGGGGAGTTGGAGCCCCTCACCCGGGACCTGCCCGCGCCGGGCGTCCCGGCTCCCGCGCCCGCCGTGTCGATGGTGAAACGACCCGCGGTCCACGGGGAGCGGGACTGGGCGGACCGGATCGGCGGGGGCGGGGGCCGGGCGTCCCAGTGGGGCGTGGCGGTCATGTCGGGGTTCGAGCGCAAGGGGCACTGGACGGTGCCGAGCGCGTTCCACTCCGTCGCGTTCTGGGGCGGGGTGACCCTCGACCTGCGCGAGGCGGACTTCGCGGCGGGCGAGGTGGTGATCAACTGCGTCGCGATCATGGGCGGGGTGAACGTGATCGTGCCGCCCGGGGTCGAGGTCGTGGTCCGCGGGGTCGGGATCATGGGCGGTTTCGACCACCGCGAGGGGGGTGTGCCGGGGGACCCCGGCGCGCCGCGCGTGGTCGTCACGGGGTTCGCCTTCTGGGGCGGGGTCGGCATCGAGCGCAGGATCACCAGGGCGGAACGGGCCCGCCTGAAGGAGGAACGCCGCCGCGAGAAGCTCGAACGCCGGGCGGGTGGTCAGGGGGAGCTGGGCACGGGCCGGGACTGAGGCCCCGCCCGGCCCCCGGCCCCGCCCGGCCCCCGACTACCGGTGCGGACACAGGACTCAACCGGATTCAACCGGAAGCCCGGGGGCACGTGGACTCCACGGCCACCGGCGGTCCGGCACCGGCGGCCGCAAGGTGACAGTCCGGTGGAAGGCTGGCTGGCAATGGACCTCACGTCGCTTCTCGTCTCCGGGATCGTCGGCGCCGTCTGCGGAGGCGCCGCGGTGATCGCCCTCGACAGGAGAAGGCACCGGCAGTAGCCCGCTGCCCGCTGCTCGCCGCCCGCCCGCGCACCGGCCCGGAACCGGCGGCCGAGCCAGCTGCCGCCACAGGTCAGAGCTGGGCCGGAGCCGCCCCCTTGAGGTCGTCCACGTCGAAGATCTCGGCCATGCGTTCGTAGCCCGCGTCGCTCGGGTGGAGATGGTCGCCCGAGTCGTAGTGGGAGCGCAGGCGGCGCGGGCTGTACGGGTCGCGCAGCGCCTTGTCGAAGTCGGCGTAGGCGTCGAAGACCTCGCCCGAGCGGATCCGGGCGTTGACGGCCTGGCGGGTGTCCTCCAGGTGCGGCCGGTACCCGCGGTGCCCCTGGAAGGGCATCAGCGTGACCCCGACGACCCGCAGACCCCGCGCGTGGGCCATCCGCCGCAGCTCGCGCAGCCCGTCGGTGATCCGGCGCGCGTCGGTCTCGTGGGGCGTGCGCAGGATGTCGTTGACGCCCAGGGCGATCACGACGGCCCTGACGTTGGGACGGCCGAGCACGTCGCGCTGGAAGCGGACCAGGCCGCTCGGGTTCTCGGCCGGACGGCCGAGCCCGCTGGACAGGACGCGGTTGCCGCTGATGCCCTGGTTGACCACGCTGTAGCGGGGTCCCTCCCCGGCGCGCAGCCGGTCGGAGAGGACGTCCGTCCAGCGCCGGTTCTCGCCGACGGTCGAGGTGCTCCCGTCGGTGAGCGAGTCGCCGATGACGACGACCGTGCCCTCCGCCTCGTTGCTCAGCACGTCCACCGCGGTCACGTACCGCCAGTAGGGCGTCTGCCCGGTGTACGCGACCCCGCTGACGTCCTCCGTGCGGTCGCCCTCCGCGGTGTACGAGATCTGCCGTGCCTGCGGGTGGTAGGTGACGGGCCCGGACGGGGTCGGCGAGTACGTCGTCACCAGGACGTCCGTGTCGTGCGGGACCGGCAGCCGCACGGCGTCGCTGACGACCTGCTGCCCGGCGGGCACCACCACCGAGGGGCGGCCGTTGAAGGTGAGGCGCCGCATGGTGCCGGCCTGCGCGGCGGCGCCGTCCGAGCCGTCCGCGACGGCGACCGAGGCGCGCGTGATGCCGAGCGGCTGCTGCCCGTACAGGTTGGAGAGCGTGATCCGGGCGGCGCTGCCGCCGACCCCCACGTGCACCACGTTGCGCACCGAACGCCCGGCCATGCCGTTCACCTCGGTGCCCGGCTCCGGTCCGGCCGGGGACGCCGACCAGGCGCCGACCCAGGTGCCGACGGAGGCGGGGGCCGCCGGGTTGTTCGGGCCGCGGCCGTCGGGCACCGTGGTCTCGGCGCCGTCGTCGGAGGCGACCCCGACGTATATGGCGGCCGAGACGGCGACGATGACGGCGATGATCGCGGCCAGCAAGGCATAACCGTGACGCTTGGTCATGCGGTGCGTGTCTCCTCGGAAAATGTGGGAGCTCGTGGCTCCGATGTGATCACCCCATGATGGGGCATGGAGTGGAGGGGACCCGACCTGGCCCCGGCGTTCCCAGGATCCCGTCGGGTCCCGCGGGACTCCAGGATTTCGCCGAGAACTCCCCGCCCGGACAGACGCGGGGAACTGATGTTCCGTTCCAGTAGTCGGTCAGGTTGGGACAATGGGTTACGGGGGACCGGGAACGGATGGAGCGGATGGAACGCACGGAAGAGGACCGAACAGGGGAAACGGGCCCGGCGGGGCGGCCTTCCCGGCCCGGCGGTGTGGCGAACCCCACGCGGGCCGGCGACGGCGCACCGGGCGGCACATCGGGCGGCACACAGGACGGTACGCCGGGTGGAGTACCGGGCGGCGCGCCCGGCAGTACGCCCGGCGGCGCGCCGAACCGCGCGATGAACACGTTCAGCCCCGCCGACGAGGAGAAGTTCCGCGGGGTCCGCCGGATGAAACTCACGGCGACCGGCCTGCTGCTGCTGGTCGCCGTCGTCTACGTACTCGCCAAGTGGGCCGGTAACTCCGGCGCGGGCGCCTGGGCCGGATACGTGGCCGCGGCCGCCGAGGCCGGCATGGTCGGCGCGCTCGCCGACTGGTTCGCCGTCACCGCGCTGTTCCGGCGGCCCCTGGGCCTGCCCATCCCGCACACCGCGATCATCCCGACCAAGAAGGACCAGCTGGGCGTCTCGCTGGGCGAGTTCGTCGGCGAGAACTTCCTCTCGCAGGACGTCGTACGCCAGCGGCTGAGCTCCGTCGGCATCGGCAGCCGTCTCGGCACCTGGCTGGCCGACCCCGAGCACGCCGACCGGGTGACGGCGGAACTGGCCACCGCGCTCAGGGGCGCCCTCGCGGTGCTCCGCGACTCGGACGTGCAGGCCGTCGTCGGCGAGGCCATCAACCGCCGCGCCGACGCCCAGGAGATCGCCCCAGGCATGGGGAAGATGCTGGAGAAGGTCGTCGCGGACGGCGGCCACCGGCGGATCGTCGACCTGGTCTGCGTACGCGCCCACGACTGGCTCGTCCTGCACGACGAGCAGGTGATGGACGCCGTACAGGGCGGCGCCCCGGGCTGGACCCCGCGCTTCGTCGACAAGAAGGTCGGCGAGCGCGTCTACAAGGAGCTGCTGCGCTTCGTCACCGAGATGCGCGACATGCCCACCCACCCGGCCCGCGGCGCCCTGGACCGCTTCCTCGGCGACTTCGCCTCCGACCTCCAGTCCGACACCGACACCCGCGCGCGCGTGGAGAACCTCAAGCGCGAGATCCTCGGGCGTGGCGAGGTCCAGGACCTGATCGCGTCCGTCTGGTCCTCCGTACGGCAGATGATCGTGGCCGCAGCCGAGGACGAGCGCAGCGAGCTGCGGCTGCGCGTGCGGGCCTCGCTGCTGTCCCTCGGCGCGCGGATGGCGGGCGACGCGAGGCTGCAGGCCAAGGTCGACGGCTGGGTCGAGGGGGCCGCGGTGTACGTCGTGACGACCTACCGCGACGAGATCACCTCCCTGATCACGGACACCGTCGCCGGCTGGGACGCCGAGCACACCTCGAAGAAGATCGAGGCGCACATCGGCCGCGACCTGCAGTTCATCCGGATCAACGGCACGGTGGTGGGAGCGCTGGCCGGTCTGCTCATCTACACGGTGTCGCACGCCCTGGGCGGCTGACCGGTGCCGGTCCCGGTCCCGGTCCCGGTCCCGGTCCCGGTCCCGGT
>NZ_JABTYA010000263.1:7575-23095 GCF_013302945.1 Streptomyces sp. 8P21H-1
GCCCGGTGCCGGTGCCGAAGCCCGGTGCCGGAGCTCGGTCCCGCGCCCCGCTCGGGCACGTGCCCCGCTCGGGCACGTGCCCCGGGGCGTCCCCGCCCGCCCCGGGCGGACGCCTGGCCCGATCGGGCGTAGCGCGCCCGTGCCGGGCGTAAGCCGGCGCGTCCGGGGGACCTGTAGGAGGTTCACCCAGGAGGTTCACCCCCCGTACGGGGTTCGCTCGAAGAGGAGAGAGCCCATGGCCGTAGCCGACGCCGGCACCGGAGCCGCCGGCAGCGCAGCCGTCACCACCGCCGTGCCCGCCCGACTGGACCGGCTGCCCTGGTCGCGCTGGCACTGGACCATCGTGATCGGTCTCGGCACCGTCTGGATCCTGGACGGTCTGGAAGTCACCGTCGTCGGCAACATCGCCGGCCGCCTCTCGGAGTCCGGCAGCGGGCTGCCGATCTCGGCCGCGCAGGTCACCGGCATGGCGGCCGCGCTCTACGTGGCCGGAGCCTGCGCAGGCGCCCTGTTCTTCGGCCGGCTCACGGACATCTTCGGCCGCCGGAAGCTGTTCATGGTCACCCTGGCCGTCTATCTCGCGGCCACCGCCATGACCGCGTTCTCGTTCTCCACCTGGTGGTTCTTCCTCTTCCGCTTCCTCACCGGCTTCGGCATCGGCGGCGAGTACGCGGCCATCAACTCGGCCATCGACGAGCTGATCCCGTCCAAGTACCGCGGCCGCGTCGACCTGATCATCAACGGCAGCTTCTGGCTGGGCGCGATCGCCGGCTCGCTGCTGTCGATCGTCGCGCTGGACACCGACCTGTTCGCGATGAACATCGGCTGGCGGCTGACCTTCCTCCTCGGCGTCGTCCTCGGCCTGGTGATCCTGCTCGTCCGCCGCAACGTCCCCGAGAGCCCGCGGTGGCTGTTCATCCACGGCCATGGCGAGGAGGCGGAACGCCTGGTCGACGAGGCCGAGCGGCAGATCCGGCAGGAGACCGGCCGCGACCTCCCGCCGCACGGCCGGGAGATCACCATCCACCAGCGCAAGAGCATCGGCTTCCTGGAGATCGGCCGCACGGTCTTCTCGACGTACCGCAGGCGCGCCGTGCTCGGCCTGTCCCTCTTCGTCGGACAGGCGTTCCTCTACAACGCGATCACCTTCGGCTTCGGCGCGATCCTCACCAAGTTCTTCGACGTCCCGACGGGAAAGACCGGCTACTACTTCGCCGTCATCGCGGTCGGCAACTTCTTCGGCCCGCTGCTCCTCGGCAAGTTCTTCGACACCGTGGGCCGCCGCATCATGATCTCGTCCACGTACATCCTCTCCGGCATCCTGCTCTTCGGCACGGCCTGGCTCTTCGACCAGGGCTCACTGACCGCGACCACGCTGACCGCCTGCTGGTGCGTGGTCCTCTTCTTCGCGTCGGCGGGCGCGAGCAGCGCGTACCTGACGGTCTCCGAGATCTTCCCGATGGAGACCCGCGCGATGGCCATCGCCTTCTTCTACGCCATCGGCACCGCGGCGGGCGGCATCAGCGGCCCGCTGATCTTCGCCGAGCTGACGGAGACGGGCGTCGTCGGCGACACGGTCCTCGCCTTCCAGATCGGCGCGGCCCTGATGTGCGCGGCGGGCCTGGTCGCGGCGGCACTCGCGGTCAAGGCGGAGGGCCGCTCCCTGGAGGACATCGCCACTCCGCTGTCGGCGGCCGACGCACCGGCACCGGGGACGGGGAAGGGCGCGAAGACCTAGACCCACCGGGCCCGAACTGAGTACGCGTACTCTGTCGGCCCTCCCGTACGACAGGGGAACCTTCGTTCCCATGACCGAGAAGCTGCTGGGCCCGCTGTCGAAGCGCCCTTGGACGGAACGCTGGCTGACCCGCCTGCTGGGTGCCGCCCTCTCCTCGGCGGCGTACCTCCTCTGCCTCCCCTGGGAGCTGCGCGAGCACCCCGGGCCGGCGGGTCCGGGCGACCAGGCCGATCCGGTCGCCCCGGTCGTTCCGGCAGCGGACGCGACCCCGGTGACCGCCTCCGAGGCCGCCGCCCTGGCCGTGTGCCTGCTCCTCCTGGCCGCGTACTTCGGCCGCCGTGACGCCCTCGCCTGGCCCCTGCTGCTGGTGGCGGCGCCTCCGGCCACGCTCATGTACGTCTCGTTCCACACGCACCGCGGGCCGTCCGACATGTCGGAGAGCCCCTGGTCCCTGACCTGGGCCTCCGCCACGCTCGCCATCGCGGCGGGCGTACTCGTCGCGACGTCCGTGGCCCGGCGTTTCCGGCAGGACACGGAGGAGTCGCTGGACGGCCTGGTCACCGCCCGCAGGCAGCCCGCCCCCTGCCGGACGCGGGGCTGAACGTCAGGCGCCCGTCGTGGAGCCGGGCCGCACGATCATCAGGACGGTGACGGTGGCCCACAGCAGATTGAAGAGACCGGTGAACATGGCGAGCCGGACGGTGAGACGGGCACTCGCGGCGCCTTCGGTGGACGTGGACGTGGACGTGGATGTGGACGCAGACGCGGAGGCGGCGGCCGTCGCGGCGGTCTCCGGAGCCGCCACCGGCACCGTCGCGGCGGCCTTCACGGCACCACCCGCCTCCACCGCTTCGAGCAGCTCCTCCTGACGCGGCAGCACCAGCGCCAGCAGGACGGCCGCCGCGATCCCGGTGAGCACCATCGACACGACCAGCCAGGCGTCGTCGAGCACACCCATGCTCAGAGCCGTGGCCATCCCGAGCACGGGAACGGCGATGCCCACGGCCGCGTACACCCGGCAGATCCGGTGCAGCAGCCGCAGGGTCTCCGCCGCCCGGGGATCACCGGGCTCGGCGAGAGCCCGCCGCGCGCTGGGCGGGAACATGCTGGCCGCGACGGTGACGGGCCCGACGGCGACGATCGCGACGAGGACGTGGAGGGAGAGGAGGAACTTGGTCACGAGGGGACGGTAGGCGGCGTACCAGATCACCCGGAAGTGGCAAGACTGCCACCCTTCAACGGATTCCCGCCAGAGCCGTGAGCCTGCTATTCCCCGCCACCCCAGCCGTCCCCCTCCTTGGCGAAAAGCCGTTGCCCACCTACGATCCCGCCATGCACACCGTGGCCGTACTGGCGCTCGACCAGGTCATCCCGTTCGACCTGTCCGTCCCCGTCGACACCTTCAACTGGGCGCGGCTGCCCGACGGCCGTACGCCCTACCGGATCAAGGTCTGCTCGGTGGCCGGGGAGGTGGACGCCGGAGCGTTCGCCGTGCGGGCGCCGCACGGCCTGGAGGCGCTGGCCGAGGCGGACACGATCATCCTGCCGGGCACCACCGACCCGACCCGGCCGCTGCCGCCGGGAGTGGCCGGGGCCCTGCGCGAGGCGGCGGCGAACGGTACGCGCATCGCCTCGATCTGTGTCGGCGCGTTCCTCTTCGCCGCCACCGGACTCCTGGACGGACAGCGGGCGACGACCCACTGGAACGCGGCGGCCGACCTGGCGGCCCTGCACCCGGCGGTGACGGTCGACCCCGACGTCCTCTACGTCGACAACGGCCAGTTCCTCACCTCGGCGGGCGCCGCCGCGGCGCTGGACATGTGCCTGCACATGATCCGCAGCGACTACGGCTCGGCGGTCGCCGCCCACGCGGCCCGGATGTCCGTCATGCCCCTCGAACGGGAGGGCGGACAGGCGCAGTTCATCGTCCACGACCGGCCCCCGGCCCCGGCCGGTACGACGATGGAGCCCCTGCTGACCTGGATGGAGGAGAACGCCGGCCGCGACCTGACGCTGGACGACCTCGCCACCAGGGCGGGCACCAGCGCCCGTACGCTCAACCGCCGCTTCCGCGAGCAGACCGGCACGACGCCCCTGCGGTGGCTGCACCTGGCACGGGTGCGCAAGGCCCAGCACCTGCTGGAGAGCACGTCCCACCCGGTGGAACGCATCGCCGCCCAGACCGGCTTCGGCTCCCCGACCGCGTTCCGCGACCACTTCAAGAGGGTGGTGGGAACGAGCCCGCAGGCATACCGGCGGGCGTTCCGGCGGGCACCGGTGGGCCAGGGATCGTGACCTTCGGCGCGGCGGCGCCGGGTACGCTCCCGGTCACCCGCCCAGTCCCCGGACGGCGCCCGGCACCACCTCGCCCGACACCGGCAGTCCCAGCCCCGCCACGGCCCGCGCGACCAGCCGGGCCATCTCGACGGCGCCCCGCTCCTGGAAGTGGGTGTTGTCCTGGACCCCGTCGGGGAAGTTCGGGTACTGCCCCGCGTTCAGCCACAGGAAGATCCCCTTGGACGCCTCGACGCCGATCCCGTCGAGGTAGGCCCGGCTGGCCGCCGCCAGGTCGACCAGCGGAGCCCTCTCCTCCGCCGCGACGGCCTTCGCGGCGTCCACGTACGCGGGGAAGGAGACGTTGAACTTCCCGGTGGCCGCGTTGTAGGAGCGCCGCGAGACGGGCGTCACGACGACCGGCGTCGCACCCCGCGCCCGCGTCGCCCGGATGTAGTCGTTGCGGAGGTACTCCTTGTAGTCGGCGGGGGAGGTGTACCGCTCAGCGTTGCCCACGGTGGCGTCGTTGTGCCCGAACTGCACGAACAGGTAGTCACCGGCCCGGATCACCTGATGGATCGCGGCCAGCCGCCCCTGCTCGATGAAGGAACGCGAGCTGCGCCCGCCGATGGCGTGGTTGGCGACGGTGACGTTCGAGGTGAAGTACGAGGCCAGCTTCTGCCCCCAGCCGGCCTCGGGGTAGTAGCGGGAGCCGTACGTCTGAGCGGTGGAGTCACTGGCGATGTAGACGGTGCCGGCCGCCACGGCAGCGCCGCCACCGGTGGTACCGGCGGTGGCGGCTGCGGCGGCACCGGGCAACCCCAGGGCACCGAGGACCCCGGCACCGGCCGCACCCGCGGCACCGCCCAGAAACCGTCTGCGACTGGAGACATTACTGTTACGGCTCATCAGGCCATCCCTGCACAGGAGTTGAGGATCGGTCGGAGAGCGGTGGCAGCCGCGGGACGAAAGGTTGCCGGGCGGTGCGGGACGGGGCGCGGAGCGGTCGCCCCGCTCCACGACACCCCTCCCGCGTCTCACTGACGCGTGTCGGCCAGCCAGGTGCGCCAGACGAGCCGGCTGTTGGGCACCTCGGGCCGGTCGAGCATCCACAGCACGTACCCGGCGTGCAACCGGGCCCACGGGTTCTCCGAGCGCCGGGCCGCTTCGAGCCGTACCCGCAGCGACTGCCCGTCGACGCCGTCGACGACCCGGGCGACGCGCACGTACTCACGGTCCTTGCACCGGTAGGCACGCCGCACGACGAGCTCCACCAGGTCGATCAGCTTGCCCCGGACCACCGGATCCCGCCCGGCAGCGTCCACGGCCAGCTCCCGGATCAGCCCTTCCTTCGTCCCCCACGCCTTCGCGTGACGGGTCCACTCCTCGGGATACCGGGCCTCCCACTCCAGGAAGAGCAGCGAGTAGGGCAGCCCCGGCCAGGAGAGAAGATCCTCGTAGTCGTAGTCGCCCCACACCCCGTCGGGCAGCGAACGACCGCGGACCCGCAGGTACTCCTCCTGGGCCGCCCGCAGCGCCGGAACCTCGTAGGGCCGCTCGGCCCCCTGCTCCTGCACCGCCACCAGCACCCTGTTGAACTCGTCCAGGGCCTCCTCCGTCGCCTTCCTGGCGGAGACCAGCCGATCCAGCGCGACGGCCCGCTCGGCCGGGTCCTTCGAGATCAGTCCGTACGCCCAGGCCAGCCGCTCGTCCCACGTCCGGGCGTCGTCCATGTCCGCCCCGTACCTGTTCTCATGCCCCATGGGACAGATCATCCCCGAGCACACGGAGCGGCACCCCTTCGGACACCTGTACAAGAAGGAAACGAAAACGCCCCCGCCTCGCTCCAGAGGACCTCTCAACAAGCCGGTCCTGCCCACCCACCCGCTCACTCACCCACGCGAGGCCGCCAAGCCATCCCGGCGTGCAGGCGAGACGAGCCCGCGCCCCCAAGCCCCGGCCCCCTCCCCGACCAATCCGCACAGGCCCCACCTCGGCCCCCGCTTTTCGGGGGTCGCCCGCTCGCTTCCACCCCGTGCCGGAGCGGGTCGGGTCAAGGGTGGAGCGCAGCGAAATCGCCGCAGGCGACGGCCGAAGGCCGCCCTTTACGCGACCCGCGGAGACACGACACTGGCCAGGAAGCGGGCGGCCTTACGGCGCCTCCTGCAACGAGGTCCACCTACACCGCCTTGGACACGGAGGAAGTCCTCAGCCCTGCAACGCCCGTATGAATGCTCGCCAAGCATGAGCCTGGACAGTCACAAGTGGTCCGTCTTCACGCTTGGAGTCGCGCACATGCAAGCGGCCATCAGCGCGGGCGCACTCAACGCACTCAGTGCCACTCCCACCGCTGTACGAGGACTTGAACCAGCGGAGCTCGGGCCGTACGTCCATCAAGACTCCTCGCTTATACGGCGGATCAGCGCCATGGAGCCCACAAGATCGAGAGCTTGAGCGCGAAGGTACTGGAACGCCAACCTATAGCGCTCCAGCTCTTCCGGTTTCTCCATGAAGAGCCCGCCTCCAAGGACGTCCACGTATACGACGTCCAGCTCGGGAGTCTGTCCCCCCAGGACGATGAAGCTCCCCACGGCTGCGGCGTGAGCTCCAGTTGAGAACGGTAGGACTTGGACGGTCACGTGGGGGAGTTCCGACGTAGAGACAAGGTGCCGCAGCTGTTCGCGCATCACTGTCTGCCCACCCACGCTGCGCCGGATCGCGGCCTCGTCGATCACGCACCAGATGTGGGGAGGGTCCTTGCGCTGCAGGAGCTCCTGTCGCTTCATCCGGATATCCACCATGTGCTGCACCTCCCGCTCGGCGCACCGCATTTCCGAAGCTCGGTGCACGGCTTCGGCGTAGGCGCGCGTCTGAAGGAGTCCTGGGATGTACATGCAGGCGTAGTGGTCCTCCCGCACCACTTCGTCCTCAAGTGTGAGCATGAGGTTCATCGACTCTGGGATGGGATCGGCGAGCGACCGCCACCAGCCCTGGATCCTGGCACCCTTCGCTAGATCGACCAGAGCGAGACGTTCTTCATCCGAGGCTGCGTACTCGCGACAGAGAGCGTCCACCGCTGGCCACTTGACCGTTCCCTCCTTGGTCTCGTAGCGACTCAGAGTCGCCTTCGAAATGCCGACGCGTGCTCCCGCTTCTTCAAGCGTCAACCCTTTGAGTTCGCGGAGACGACGCAGGTCAGCACCCAACTGACGCCTGCGAGTGGTAGGTCCGACTGCCATGTGGGAGACCCTTCGTGTCGATATGCCAGATCGTCGAGGTTCCTGAACATCGACGGCAAGGTGGCATGCGCCGGGGGCGCGCGAATGGGGGTCGTGCTCCCAGGAGCACGTGATGAGAGTTCCATTTTGAGAGTTCCAATGCAACTCTCAGTGTGTAGCCGGTTGCATAAAGCAACGCGACGACACGTCACAGGAGTTGAACGATGGACTGCACCGCCGGTTTGCCCAGGAAGCCGTGGGACTTGCCGTTCGTAGCTGAACCCGAGGAGGTGTCAGGGCTTCGACGGATCCTCAGAACACACCTGGAGCTGTGGGGCCTGCACGAGATCATCGATGCAGCTCAGTTGTGCGTCAGCGAACTCGTCTCCAACGTCATCACGCACGTAGGCGTCGGCACGCCGACGACACTTGCAGTCTCAATGAACGGTCCGTACCTCCGCATCGAAGTTCACGACCCCGACGCGCGAGCCCTCCCCACTCTCCTGAATGCAGGCTCTGAAGCCGAGACCGGACGAGGCGTCGCCCTAATTGACGCCGTTGCCGACCGATGGGGAGTGCAGCCCCTCGCTGATCGGAAGGTGACCTGGTGTGAGCTCAGGACAGAGCTGAACTCTGAGAGTGGACGCCGCGAAGGAGATCGAGTCACCCGAGTGGAGGCGCTGCTTCGCATGTACAGGGATGGCGCAGACGAACTTCCGCATGCAGCCGGCTCCCACAGCATCTTGAGCGTCACCCTCGCAGAGGAAACAGCGATCGGCATGATCGCTGATCTCCTCCATTGGCTTACGGCACAGGGATGTGACGTGGAGGGCGCGTTGGATCGCGCCCAGACGCATTTCGAAGGGAGCACTGTAGAGCGCACCGATTTGCCAGCTTGAGCGGAACGGTGAAGGGCACTGCCGAGCGCGGTAGTTGTTACGCGCTCGGCAGGGCGAAGTAGGGCTCAGGCCACTCAACTGACGCATCAGCATCAGCCTGGGCCACGTGCTGCATGAGAAGCGCTGTCGGGCTTTGAAGGTCTACCTTCGTGGTAATCCCTGTCATCCCAATGGGGACTGATGGGTAGTCGATCCCAAGTAAGCGACATATGTGCTCAAGCTCGCTATTTTGATTGTTTTCCCCAAGGGTTTGGTGTAGGTAGTCGCGAAGGCGGGAGCAGATGTCCAACATTGCTTTTCCGCTATCGCTTATTTGAAACGTCCCACCTTGCAGGCTATCGCTTTCGATAAATCCTATAACGAAGAGTCTTTGTGTCTCCTCCTTCAGGATTTGCGTGCTGATCCCTAGGTCTTTCGAGGCTTTGGACAGGCTTTTGTAATCTTGTTTTCTGATATAGGAGAGGATTGCTAGGGGGTATCCCGGGCGGCCGGATGCCGCGAAACGTGAAACATCTTGAGGAGTGAGTCCGCCAAGAACCACTTGTAATAACAAGTCTTTGGTTATGTCATCTCTCAAGGTTTCATATATTGAGTCCCGGGCGGTAGAGTTATTTGCATCAAAGTCCCCTGGGATCCAGAACACGCGAAGGCGGGAAAGTCTTTCGCGCATCGGAGTATCACGGAATGATCCAGTCACCTCGGCCAGTCGTCTTTTGTTCTGGGTTGAATGGCGGGCTATGTACACAGCGGCGCCGACGTCTCGCTGGGTGAGGAGCGTTCTTATGTCTTTATCTATGCCGTCCCTATCGTGCTTCCAAAGGGTTTGTCCTGATATTATCTTTGACCAATCCTTCTTGAGGTCGCATGAGAAATCGAAAAGCTTCCTACTTCCTTCCTGGTAAGTGAAGAGCCCAGATGTCGCGGCACTCTCCATTATTCTCAGGGCGGAGTTCGAGAGGAAGTCGTGTTCTGGTGACGGCACTTTAGCTCCCAGAGGTGTGTGTCAGGTAATTACTGCCATCCTGGTGAACCAGATCGATGTTTTCCCTGCTAAGTAGGTCTTGTAGATCTTCGTGAGGCTTGCTTGGAAGTAGTATGGCGAGTTTTGGATTAGCGGGATTGATGTGCCGGACGTAGTCCTTGAGTTGCCCTATAGCCATGCGTATTTCCTCGCGACTGCTTTCACCTTTCACGCAGTACAGCACATGCTTGGTGGCGTCGTAGAGATCTGTTTTTAGGGTGGACCTTGTTCCTGCGATCTTGATTTGGTAGGCGAACACCTTATGCTGCCGTTCTTGCAAAAATTTTAGGTACGCGTTCAGGAGCTGTGCTTTTCGATGCTCTGCAATGCTGCTTGGCTGCGCTGAACGCCTGCTTTCGGACGCTCCCTTGCCGGGCGGTTCAATCATCGAGCTAGCAGTAACTGCTGCAGATACCTGCTCGACTTGCGTCGTCGCTGCGGGTGTAATGGCATCCTCGGGAATGTGCTGAACATTCCCCTTCGGTCGCAACCGGAAAACGATAATGAGACGCCGATTACCATCTGGGTCGTCAGCTTCGCGAATTGTGTAGGGCTGCTTAGGATCAACCTCAAACTCGCCAAGGTACCGTTGAAGCTTCGCGGATGATTTGGAATGTGGGTCTTTTCCCGCTGCCATAAATAGGAGCAGCGCCTTCCCTTCGTCGACATGACGAAGGATGGCTTTATTGCGTGAGCCGGCCACCCCCTCGAAGGTTTGATGCCCGACGCGACCTTTGCCGGTGTACTCAAATATGGGGCCCCGGTCGTCCTCCTCTTCCAGCCAGCCGTCCTCGTAGCCGTACTCTTTGCCGCTCGCGTGATCTGTGTAAATTAATATATTTGGCGTCGTTTTGGATATTATTATCCCTTCTTGCACTCCTCCGCCAAAGCGTTCTTTCATCTCAGCTCGTGTCGTGAGCTGCCCGGGTTCTAGGGGAGATTCATTCATGCCTCGACGCTAGCGGATGGTGCTGACATCAGGTCTGAAATCAGCCTGCTGCGATAGCTGAGTACGTCCACACATCAGCCGGGAGCTCGTGCTTCAGCCTCCAGGTGATCGCCATGGGCTTGCTGCCGGTGTGCTCCACGTAGGTGGCTGGTCCCAGCAACATCCAAGGCTGAGACTTGCCGATGTCATTGTTCTTGTAGCGGCGCATGAACAGGAGGACGTGACTGCCCTGCTGTGCGTGCTGTTGGTAGCGCAGACCAGTTCGTGAGTTCTCCGCTGTCGCGTTCTGCGATTCCCAATGAAATAGGGTAGGGCTCAGCGCGTAATCTTTGTAGCGGATGGTGGGGGAGAAGTCCTTCTCGTTCTTGTCCAGGGTGATCAACAATGCGTCGGTCTGAATTTCGTCGACCCATTGGACACCTTGGGCAAAGGACCTGGGCATCTGGCCACCGAAGCGGGCCACACCAAGAGCAGCCAGGATTTCGGAACGGTTGTAGGCGCTGTGTACCTTTAGCGGGATGTGGCGATGGGAACCCGAGAGGGCGATTGGAAAATGGTCTGACCGTTCGATGACGTAGGAAAGTACCTGTCGGAGCTCGTCGCGGAAAACATAGTGAGAGCGCAGCGATTCGAGACCTTGCTGAAAGCTGGTGAAACCTCCGGCGTTGTCCCACAGATTGAAAAAGAGCATCCGGGCATACGTCTGATCGGGAGGAGTTAGAGCTTCGTAGGCGGGTGCATCGTCCGAGAGCAGGCGAAGGTAGGCATCGGCACGCTCGGGGTCGTCGATGTGTAGAAACGCATGAACGCGTTTGAGGAGCGCCGCCTCACCCGCAGGTGCCGGATCTTCGATGAGGTTGGCCTTGCGCAGAACCGCGGTCCAAGAGTTGGCGCCCTTGTAGAGCTCCTTGATCTCCCGGCGACTCTCGCGGAGATACCCCGCGAGTCGCGGTGCGCTGTACGCCTTGGCCTCGGCCGCCAACGTCTTGATGGTAGCGCCCAATTGAGTGCGAATGTTATCGAGGACGAGCTCCTTAGACTTACCCTCCAGGATGATTTGACATCCGGAGGGAAGCTGCGGGAAGTCCCGCTCGATGTGGTCGACGAGTCGGTTTCGCGTGAGGTTCGTCAGAGCTCGGAACTGCTCTTCGAAGCGGAACTCCGCTCGGTGCTGCCCGATGAAGTCCAGCACGGTAAGCACCGGCTTCGTGTCCGTACGGCGTAGACCACGTCCCAACTGCTGCAGAAAGATGGTGGCACTGTTAGTAGGACGCAGGAGCAGGAGGGTGTCGACATCTGGAATATCGAGCCCTTCATTGAACAGGTCGACAGAGAAAATTACTTGCAGCTTACCGTCGCGCAGGTCAGTCAGGGCCTGTGCCCGTACTCCGGAGGGCGATTCGCTGTCGAGTGCGGTGGCCTTGAATCCGGCCTTGCGGAAAACCTCAGCCATGAAACGGGCGTGGGTCTTGGTTACGCAGAAGCCCAAAGCGCGCATAGCTCCTGGGTGGGTGATCTTGTCCCTGACCTGTTTGACCACAATGCGGGCGCGCGCGTGGTCTGCCGTGTAGAGGTTACTAAGATCGCGTTCTGCGTATGTGCCACCGTGCCAACCCAGATGGGTAAGGTCCGTGCCATCCGGGATGCCGAAGTAGTGGAAAGGGCAGAGCAGGTCGTTCTCAAGGGCCTCCCACAGCCGCATCTCTGCTGCGATACGTCCCTCAAAGAACTCATTCTGGACGTTGTGACCGTCCATGCGCTCGGGGGTGGCGGTGAGGCCGAGTAGTTCTTTCGGCTTGAAGTGATCGAGGATTCGGCGGTACGTGATCGCTGTAGCGTGGTGAAACTCATCGATGACGATGATGTCGAAGTGGTCCGGAGCGAGTTCCTCCAATCGCTCGGCCTTTAGGGACTGGACACTGGCAAAAACTTGATTCAAGGTTCGTGGGTCTTTGCCGCCGTAGAGCAGCTCTCCGAAGGATGCGTCATCGAGTACCTCGCGGTACGTACGCAGCGACTGCTGGAGGATTTCCTTGCGGTGGGCCACGAACAGCAACCTTGAGTTTTCACTACCGAGCTTCTTGCGTAGGGATCGGTAGTCCAGGGCCGCCATGACCGTCTTACCCGTGCCAGTGGCCGCGACCAGAAGGTTGCGATGTTGACCCCGGATCTCGCGCTCAATGGTGAGCCGTTCCAACATGTCCTGCTGGTGAGGGAAGGCACGTACCTCAAGCCCAGAAAGATTGATCTTCAAATCCGTGGTGGAACCGGTGCCGCCTGCCTGGGCCAGGGCCCGATCGAGTCGCTCACCGTCATCGTCGGGGTCGTAGGACTCGAAGGCGATGTCGTTCCAGTACGCCTCGAAGGTCGCCTCGAACTTGTCCAGGACCGCAGGGGTCGCCACCGAAGACAGGCGTACGTTCCACTCCAAGCCGTCTAGTAGCGCAGCTTTGGATAGGTTCGAGCTGCCGACGTACGCGGTGTCGAAACCGCTGTTTCGTCGGAACAACCATGCCTTTGCGTGCAGCCGCGTGGATCGGATCTCATAGTTGACCTTCACCTGAGCGCCGAAGTCACGCACAAGGCGGTCGAGAGCGAGTCGATCGGTAGCCCCGATGTAGGTCGTCGTGATGACGCGGATCGGTACCCCCCGCTCCTTAGCACCGCGTAGCGCATCCTCCAGTACACGGATGCCGTACCACTTCACGAACGCGCAAAGCAGGTCAACGCGGTCCGAGGTGGCCAACTCGGCTCGCAGTTCTGCGCCCAGACTCGGGTCATCCGAGGCGTTGGTGATGAGAGACGTCTCAGAGAGGGGAGTAAGTGGACGGAGGGCGTAGACGCCTGGCGCTTCCTGCTCTGCCAGAGTCAGCAACTGGCGTGGACCGTCGACGATCGTGCTGACGGCTTCGTCCAGGTCTGGCGCAGTCTCAGCGAGCGACGTCAGGATCTGGTTCGCGGCGGCGACCTGTTGGTCGTAGGGCAGCCGACTCAACCTGCGTTCGACGGCTTCAGCGACGTGACGAGCAAGTACGTGCGGGGACGATTCCACGCTGACTTCCTCGTGGACGGCTTTCCAACCCGTAGCCTCAAGCTGCTCTATCTGACCGCGCAAGTTCTGCGTAATGAGCTGCTCGTAGACACCTGCTACGGGCTGTGCCACATCCCCCGGCTCCGCCACCTCGTGCCCCTTCGATTACCACGCTGATGCTGCTCTGTCTCAAGAGCAGTTCTAACAGCAGCCGCTGACAGGCGGGTACGAACACCGCGGTCAGTACGAGCTTGGCTGTGTTGACAGAGGCGGCCTTAGCCGGGCTGTTCGGGTTGGGCTCCGAAGATGCAGTGACGCGACATTCAGTCCAGGGACGCCAACGCACCTGCTATGAGAGCGCGTGCAGCCGCTCCCCTCACGGCCTCCTGCGACAGCCGTTCAAAGGCACGGCAGTACACCTCCACCTAGACCGCTTCGAAAGCGGCGGAGCACGGCTTCACAGCTTCCGGGTCCGCCACGATTTCGTCTTCCACCACCACTCCGTCGCCCGAGAAGTGGTGCACCCGGAGCAGGGTGCCGTCGAAGAGCCAGAAGTCGTTGCCCGGCAGGGCGATGTCCGTGGCCCGTCGCCGTGGCAACCACCGCACCTCCTCGCCCGCCGTGACGTTGGCGCGGGTGACGTGGTGCTCCCAGCGGATGCAGTCCGATACGGGTTCGGAGACCACCCGGGCCCGGCGGATCGCCACGCCCCGGGCCACGGTGTCCGTGATCAACTGATCGTAGGAGTGCCACCAGGACGCGCGATCCTCCCAGTCGATCCGCTCGCCCCGCCTCCACGCCTCGAAGCGGTCCGTCGGGGCGTAGGAGTCACGCAGTTCCAGATGAACGGCCGATCGCTTGCACCGGCCGAGCAGTTCAGCGAAGCCAGGCACGCTCGACGGCATCACACGCCTCCCCGATCATCGGGACCACCCGTGCCGGAATCCGCACGAGGCTTCGCTGCCGAACCGGTGGGTGATCGACCGACCCGTTTTCAGGCGGCGCCCCCATGGCACTCCCCGTACGTCCGCCCCGACCCGCACCAGCAAGACGCCGCCCGCTCCGGCGGCCAGGCCACCGCGCGGCCCCGGGCCGCCAGGGTCGTCGCGTACTGCGGGAGCAGGGACGCGTCGCCCGGGGACGCGGCCTCCGAGGCCGCGAACGCCTCGTACGACGGGACCGTGCCCGTCACGATGCCCAGGTTCGGGGTGCCCGAGGCGGCCAGTTCCCGCAGGGAGCCCTCTATCGTCGCGAGGTGCTCCTCGTGGGACGGGTACTCCGTCGACAGGGACGGGTACGCCGCCAGGAGTTCGGTGAGTTCGGGGGCCGGCCAGTGCAGGACCGCCACCGGGAACGGGCGGGACAGGGCCTCCCGGTGCGTGCCCAGTTCGGCGCGCAGGCGCCAGATCTCCGCCTCCAGCTCCGCCGGGTTGTCGGAGCCCAGGGACCACACGCGCTTCGGGTCGTGCAGCTCGTCCAGGGAGACCGGGGAGGAGTGCAGCGTGTCCGCGAGCCGGTCCCAGTCGTCATGGGCCAGGCCCAGCATGCGGCGTACGCGGTGACGGCCGAAGAGGAGGGAGTGGGTAGCGTACGGCGGCTCCTGGACGTCGGTCAGGAGGTGGACCGCCGCCTCCGTGAACGTCTCCTGCGCGGCCTCCAGTTCGTCGTGGGACTCCAGGGACTCGGCGACGATCACCCAGGGGGCCGGGTCGCGCGGGGCCGCCGCGCGGACGCCCTCGATGATGGCCCTGGCCTCCGCCTCGTGGCCGTACTCCCAGAGGTTGGCCGCCTTCAGGGCCCGTACCAGGAACGGGCTCTCCAGCGAGGTCGTGCCGGAGAGCAGGCGGTCGTAGAGGGAGGTGGCTCGCGGGCGGTCGTCGGCCAGTTCGAGGTGGGCCGCAGCCTGCAGGAGCAGGTGTTCGGCGTCCTCGGGGTACAGGCCGGCTGTCCGCTCCAGGCGTGCTGCTTCGGCGTTGTGGTCGACGTACTCGGCAGACGTGTCGGGGCGCATGGGTGACACGGTACTGCCGTCGGCCGACAGAGGTGAGGTACGTGCAGGCCAGGGGTGCGATCGAGGGAGCGGCTCCGCGCGGCGGCGGCCCGCGGGGCCCGTCCGTGCCGACCGGTCCGCGTCCTGCGGGGGCAGCCGTTCGACGGGTCCGTCCTGTATAACGGCAGGAGGCCGCAGGGCCGGAAGGGCCAGTGGGGAGGGGGCAGGCGATGACACGGAGCTGGGCGCAGGTCAAGCCCGCCGTCCTGCTGCTCGTCCTCGTCCTCCAGGTGGCGCTCCTCGACACGGGCAGCCTCTCCGGTGCCGTCGCCGTCACGTTCGCGGCCACCGCCGCGGCCGGGGCCGCGCTCGCCGCCTGCTCCGTGATCGCCTCGCGGCT
>NZ_JABTYA010000264.1:0-19670 GCF_013302945.1 Streptomyces sp. 8P21H-1
GCGGCCGATCAGGTCCGGAATCTTCGCCGCGGCCGGGTCGGAGGCGGTGGTGCGGTGTCGGCGGCGCAGGCGGAGCCCGGCCAGCCCGATCGTCTTCATGACCCGGGCGATGCGTTTGTGGTTCACCACCTCGCCGTTCTCCCGGAGCTCGGCGGTGATCCTGGGGACGCCGTAGGTCCTTCCGAGGCCCGGTGAACCGTGCGTATCCGGGCAGCGAGCTGTGCGTCGGCGGTCTGGCGGGCCGCCCTTGCGGATGTCGTCCTGCGCCAGTAGTAGAAGCTGGACCGGGAGAGGCCGAGGATGGTGCACAGCCGCTTCACGCCGTAGCGGCGCTGGTGGTCGGCGACGAACTGGAAGCGGTTCACCAGCGCGTCTCCCCGGCGAAATACTTCGCGGCCTTCCGCAGGATCTCGCGTTCTTCCTCCAGCTCACGGATCTTTTTGCGCAGCTCTGCGTTCTCGGCCTCCAGCGGCGTGGGCGGCTCGGCGGGTGCCTCCGCGCGACGTCCCCGCGGCCGACTTGCACCGGCCGCCCGGACCCAGTTCCGCAAGGTCTCGGGATTGATCCCCAGATCGGCGGCGACCTGCCGGATCGTCGCCTCGGGCCGCGACTGGTACAGCGCGACCGCGTCCGTCTTGAACTGTGGCGGATAGTTCTTCATGACCACGAGATGTCCGTTATCAGATCCTCAGGATCCAGTGTCTCGTGTGTTCAAGATCAGGGGTCAAGGCCCGACGTGGAGGGCATCCCGGACCTCCTCACCGGCTTTTACATCGTGGCCCTGGCCGTCACCGCCGCCATCATGGCGTGGGTGGAGATGCGCCCCGGCAAGGAAAACGCGGCCCTCCCCGGAGCCGCCTACCTGTAACTCCCGAGTGGCACGGAAAGCCATGGGCACCCCCTGACGCGCCCTCTCCGCGCCTACGCCTTGCAGGAATGCGGCGAGCTGAGCGAGCGCGCCGATACCGCCACGCTCGCCACCGCACTGCTGGCCGCCATCCAGGGCGGCATGCTGCTGTCCCAGGTCCGCCGGTCCAGCACCGCCTACCAGCAGGCCGTGTGAGCCATGATCGACCACATCGAGAGCTACCTCGTCCGGTAGCAGCTTGAGGGCGTCAGCTCACCACTCACACCCTTTGACCTGCTGATACAGAGTTCAGAAACAAAAGAACAAGCTCAGCGGGATTCGTCGTAGGGGTCGCGGCTGCCGGACTTGGCCAGGCCCCGGCTGATCATGTAACCGACGCTGAGGATGATGATGTAGAGCCATGCCTTGTCGGCTCGGAAGTAGTCGGCGTGGCCTTCGTCGTCTCCCACGACCATGGAGGCGATCAGTACGGCGATGACCGAGGCGAGGTAGACGAAGAACTCGGTCGTCTTGAAGGCGGCCTTCGTCTCCGTCGACAGTCGACGCGACGGGTGAGTGGCCGTGCCGTCGCTAGTGTGGTGACCGGCGTTGCCGGCCGGGTTAACAGTGCTCATAAGAAGGCAGCTTTCTCGTCGTGCGACGCACCTGAGGCGTTTCGCGGAATCGAGCGACATCAAGATCGACGTTGCCGCTACCGAGTGCCCACTTCCTGCGGAGTAAACAAGGTCTAAAGGCATGCGCAAGTCAATCTTCTGTCGTATCGGCCCCCCCCAGGAGCCCGGCCATGACCCCTTGTCCAGGTCTGCCGCTGCCCTGAGGCTGATGGACACCCTGACAATGGATCTTGATGGTCCAGGGAGGGATGTCCAGATGGGGCGGAAGTTTCCATATTCGGATGAGTTCCGGGAGGATGCCGTCGCGCTGTATCGCGCGTCGGGCGATAGGCGGACGCATGAGGCGGTGGGGTGGTGGCGGTGTGTGGCGGGTACCCGGCCCGAAGGTCCCCGGGGGTCGGAGAGGTGCATGGAGGGGGAGGTGGATGGGGTTGTCGTCTCGGTACGGGTTGGCCGGTCGTGTTCTGGCCGCTGCCGCCGGTGGTGATGCAAGGGAGCTGCCCGGGCGTTTGTGTGAGGTGCTGTGTGAGGGGGTGCCGGTGGACGGGGTGACGTTGTCGTTGATGACGCACACTCCTGCCCGGTATCTGTTGGGTGCTTCGGATCCGGTGGCCCGGCAGCTGGAGGAGGTGCAGTTCCTGGCGGGGGAGGGGCCGTGTGTCACTGCGGCGGCCACGGGGAAGCCGGTCGTCGTCCCTGATTTCCGCCGGCCGCTTGAGCGGTGGCCGTTGTTCGAGGCGGGCCTGCAGGCTCCGCTGGCCCGGATGGGGGCTGTGTACGCCTTCCCCCTGGCCTTCGGTGACCAGGTCCTGGGTGCTGCGGATCTCATCCGCCGCGAGCCGATGACGCCGGACGAGGAGACCGTCGCAGAGATGGCCACGGCCGTGCGGATGGCGGCCGCGGTTCTGCTGCCCGCGCTGCCGGCCCTTCTGCCCGGATACGGCCTGTCGCCCGAGGAGACCGGCAGGCCCGACAGGGCCGGCGCTCACTGGGACACCACTCATCAGGCCGCAGGGAAACTCGCCAGCCAGCTGGGCATCTCTACTCAGGAGGCACTCGCGCGACTCCGCGGCCACGCCTTTTCGACCGGCCGTTCCCGGCCCGTCGTCGCCCAGGACGTCCTGGGCCCACCACGCGGCCAGCCCGACACCTGAGCGCAGCTCGGGCCCCGCACATCTGGCGGGTGCCGACGCCTGCCCGATACGGATCCGAGAGGGTTTGCACACAGGCACTCACAGTTGCCTGAGCGGGACGGCTTGGGCCATGTGGTGGTAGCCGGCGTCGTTGGGGTGGACGTGGTCGCCGCTGTCGTAGGCGGGGCGCAGGGTGTTGGGCCGGTTGGGGTTGGCCAGGGCGCGGTCGAAGTCGGCCAGGGCGTCGTAGCCGCTGCTGGTGTCGGCGGTGCGGCGGATCCACTGGTTGAACTGCGTGCGGATGGTCTCGTTGGTGCCGATGCAGCTGCAGGGCGGAAGGGTGGCGCCGACGGCTTTCAGGCCCCGTTCGTGAGCCCACTTGATCAGGTAGCGGTGGCCGTCGATCAGCCGCTGAGCGGTGATCCTGGGCGCGCCCTGGGCGCACCGAGTGGTTCCTGCTTGCTGGCGGATGTCGTTGGTGCCTACGAGCGCGATCACGGTCCGTGTGCCGGGCTGGAGGACGACGTCCCGCCGGAAGCGTGCCGTGACCGATTCACCGCCGCAGGCGGACTTGGTCAGCAGCCGGTTGGAGCTGATGCCGGCGTTGAGGACGGGGCGCGGGGTCCTGTTGTTGATCAGGCGTTCGGCGAGCTGGTCGGGATAGCGGTTGTTCGCGTTGTGGGCCGAGCCGAATCCGTCGGTGAGGGAGTCACCCAGGGCGACGACGCCGTTGCGTGGCTGTGCCTGGGCGCCGCGGACGTCGATCCGGGTGAGGTAGTACCAGTTCCGTGCGCTGCGTGTGTATGCTCCGCCGCCGGGATCGACGCGGTGGTCGCCCTCAGCCCGGTAGCTGTTGGCGATGGCCTGGCTGTGGTAGGTCGACGGGCCGGTGCGTCGGGCGAAGTACAAGGTGACGGTCAGCTTCTCCTTCGCCGTGGTGCTCATGCGCAGCGGATCGCTGTCCAGTTCCCTGCCCGCGGGGATCTGTGCCCACTGTCGGCTGGAGAACGTGAGGTTGCGCTGGGAGCCGCGTTTGACGGCCGCGCCGGAGGCGGTGCGGGCGATGGTGGCGCCGGTCAGCCGCAGGGGCGTGGTGCCGTACAGGTTGGACAGCCGTACCCGCACCATCGTGCCGCCCACGGTGAGCCGGACTGCCTGGCGCACCGATTGGTTGGCGAAGCCCTGACGCGCCCAGCCGGGAACGTTCGGGTTGAGGGGCTGCTGCGCGGCGGCCCAGCTGCCCCGCCAGAACACCGCAGGAGCAGCGCTGGGACGTTCCGCGGCGCTGGAGGGGACAGGGTCGGGCATCGGTGTTGCTGCCGCTGGTGAAGGCGGTCCGGCGGCCACGGTGCTCACTGCCGCTGCGCCCCCCAGGAACAGCGCCAGGATTCTCGTCGGTCTCAGTCTCATGCGTTACGTTCCTTCGCTCGAGGTGTGTGGACTGGGGCGGTGCGAGGCAACTTGATGGACCGCTGCGGAGTTCGCCGCGTCTCACAGCTACGTCAGGGCACCCGGAGGCCGCTGGTGGCGTCGGCCGGCATAGGAAGCCGGTACGAAGGGATGTACCCCAAGGCTGGCGGATGCCGCTGTGAGGTGTCAGAAGGCAGCGTTCTCGCGTGACCACGCGTGCCACTCGTTCCACACGGAGTGGGTCTTCGCGCGGTTCCACTGGTGGTTCTTGGCGCGGGCGTAGCCGTTTCGGCGGTCGACGGTGATGAGGTAGCCCCACAGGTCGGTGCGGGTGGCTCCCTTGTAGGTGAAGGGGAAGTTGAAGAAGTGTCCGTGCCAGCGGTTCTGCCTGACCAGCAGCTTGTGCAGGGCGCGGACGGTGTTGTAGTTCCACCTCGGCTGGTTGTCGAGAGCCGACATGCTGAAGATGCCGTCGCCGATGTCGCCCCAGAACACCACGTGGGTGTGGTTAGGGAACTGAGCGCGGTGTTCGTGCAGGTAGCGTTCGAGATCGGCCACGCCCATCGTGGTGCGCAGGAATCGGATCTGCTCGTCGACCGCCTTCTTCGCCTCGTAGCCGACGTTGGCCAGCCACTGGTTGTTCAGCCGACCGAGTCGGCACACGTTCTCGGGGTGGCTGATCATGTGCTTGTAGAGGAAGGCGAAGCGGCCGGTCTGCGCGCGCATCTGCTGCAGCCACGTGGTGCCGCCGTTGTGGATGCCCTTGAAGTACGGCCCCATGCCCGCGCCGGGGACCATCAGGGTGTGCGTTTTGAGCCAGTTGCCGGTGCGGGCGTTGATGCCCCGGGCGATGTACAGAGCGCGGTTGCGGACCTCGGCGCAGTTGTTCAGGTTCGTTTCCACCGGCATCACGCCCTGCAGCGATCCGGCGATCCCCTCGCGTTTCGCGCGCTGGATGAGAGCGCTCATGTCGGCGATGAACTCGTCCGCCCCCGGGTGCCGGTTGTAGGCGCCCCAGGAACGGTCGCTGCGCTGCAGCCACTGCCGCTTCCACAGGTAGACCTTCATGCCGCGGCGGTTGAGCTCGCCCAGCACCTTGATGATCTCGTCGTTGCGCTGCTTCTTCGTGGTGCCGCGGGGCAGGTCGCCCATGTTCGCGACACGCAGCACCACCGTCTTGAAGTCGTTGTTGAACAGCGACGCGACCGCGGTGCGGTAGGCCAGGCCCTGGGTATCGAACCGGACACCGAAGGTGTCGAAGTTGTCACCCGGCTGCGCCGGGCGGCGCACCGTGCGCCACTTGATACCGCGGATGCTGTCGGGGCTCTGCGACACCGGAGCGGCCAGGGAAGCGGCCCCGGCGACCTCGTCGCCCAGCGTGCTGCCGGCCACCGCCGCACCGGCCACCGAGATACCGATTCCCAGAAAACGACGCCTTGACGTTGCCATAACAGCCCCCTTGCACAGCCCGGTTCGTGCAACCTGTGTACCGGCGGTTCCACAAAAGCGGTACGCATTTGTCCGTCAAATCACCTGTATGGGCTACCACTTCGCCACGACAACCTCACACTGCACAGACGCCACACAGAAGCGCGCAGCCACTGCCAAATGTGCGCACCGCACGCTCCGAAACGCAACAAAGCGCTGCCCCTCGTTCGTGGGCGGCCCGCTCCTGAACGGCACATCAGCCCTTACGGTCCAGGAAGGCGTCAGGACGCAGCGCTAGACGATCACGAGGAGTCATCACAACCTTCGCCATCCGCTTCGTCTTCTCGCGGACCGCCAGGACCGCCTCCCGAACCTCGGCGGAAACCGTCCGGGTTCCGCCGCCGCGGCGCAGCCACCGGTCGTCGGCGCAGCCGACCAGCCCGAACCGGCGGCGGGCGTTCTCCCACCGGATCAGCGTGCGGTAGCCAACCGAGCCCAGCCCCAGCAGCGTCGCGTGGGCAGAGTCCAGGGCCGCGAGTTCCGCCACCTTCGTGTGCCGACGCTTGGTGAGCGTCGTGGTCGCCGGGTCATACCCGGCTCTCGGCTCGCCCGGGCCCGGGTGGAACGGGTCACCGGAGCGGAACCCGATCGCCACTTCCAGCAGGTGGGCCATCCGCAGCTCGGTCAGCTCCAGTCGGCCCGCTTTGAGGTCCTCGGATGCCTCGCGCTGGCGGCCCCGGTCGGCCCCCGCCGACGACATCCGCGACGACGGGCGGCACTGCGGATGGTTGGCCACGAACCGGAAGGTCATCCGCTCGCGGGTGCCGTCGTCCTGCACCAACTGGACCCGGCCCAGGTGCGGTTCGCGGCGCTCGACTGTCCACTCCGTCCCGTCCAGCACCAGCCCGGCGCCGGGGGAAAGGTCCAGCACCGCCGCCGCGGTCAGCGGGCCTTCTCCCCAGCGGGCAGCACGAGCGAGCGGTCCCCCAAGCGGGCCGGCCAGGTCGACGCCCAGCTGCCGGGACCACAGCAGGTGCAGCAGCTGGGCCCGGGCAACCGGCTCGCAGCCTGTCGCCGCCGCGAGCTCGCCGAACCTCCGCCCGCCTGTCGCCTCGGCGAGCAGCACCGGCCGCAGCCCCAGCGGGTCGGACCTCAGCCGGCGCCGCGATGCCATCGCGTCCAGCCCTGCGAAGGCGTGCTCGCGTCATCGGGCGGCCACCGCATAGCGCCAGCCGCAGACGACGGCGACCTCGGCGGCCGCGGCGAACGACTCCTTGATTACTGTCTTCGGATCGTCAAGGTGACGCTGGATCGACGAGGGTCAGGCCGGTACCGGCTATGAAGCCGTCGAGGGTGTGGGGCCGGTACTGGAGGCGCTTGAGCTGGTTGCGGACCAGCGTTTCGAGCCGGTCGAGGGCGACCACTGCGAGGTTGGCCAGGCTGCGTTTGACGTGTACCCATACCCATTCTACGGGGTTGAGTGGGAGTTAAGTCCCGTTTACTAGGGTTCGGTGTCGCCCGTGTGTGTGATTGCCGGCCTGTCCGGGCGGTGCTGTCCTGTCCGCATGGAGCGTGCGTCGTATCCGAGTGACTTATCGGACGAGCAGTGGGAGCTGATCGAGCCGGTGATCACCGGCTGGAAGCAGGCGCGGGTGGCGCGGTCGGCGACCGGCGATCCGGGCGATTGTGATCTCTGGGAGATTGTGAACGCGATCTTCTATCAGAACCGTACGGGCTGTCAGTGGCGGTTCCTGCCGCACGATTTCGCGGCCTGGTCGGCGATGTTCTACTACTTCACGCTGTGGCGCCAGGACAGCATCGACCAGCAGATCCAGGAACTGCTGCGCTGCCAGGCGGGGGAGAAGGCCCGCCGATTAGAGGACCCGTCCCTGGTGGCCATGGACACCCAGACCATCAAGGCTGCGGCCGGTGTTCCCGCGACCACGACAGGACTGGACGCCGACAAGAGATCGCCGGGCCGCAAGCGCGGGCTCGCCGTCGACGTGCTGGGGCTGATCATCGGTGTGGTGGTGCTGGCTGCTTCCGCGCCCGACAACGCCGCCGGCATCGCACTGCTGGACCAGATCACCGAGCGGTGCGGAAACCGGCTGGAGAAGGTGCTCGTCGACCAGGGCTTCAAGGACGAGCCGATCATCCACGGCGCCGCGCTCGACATCACCGTCGAGCAGGTCAAGCGTGACCCGGACCAGAAGGGGTTCGTGCCGCAGGCGAAGCGGTGGATCGTGGAGCAGGCGAACGGCACGCTGATGCTGCACCGGCGCCTGGTGCGGGACTACGAGCACCGCCTGGACAACTCCGCCTCCTATGTCTTCTGGGCCTCCATCGCCGTCATGGTCCGCCGGCTCACCGTGCCGTCGCCGCGCCGGCGTGACAGCGACAAGGCCATGGCGTGAACGTCTCCGAGCTCCTGGCGGCCCTCCAGACCCAGCACGAGGCGGCCACCCAGACCGTCACCGACCTGCGCGAGCAACAAGCGCGTCTGGCCCGGGAACTAGTCGAGGCCGAAGCCCGCGTGACGGAACTGGCCACCGCTCGGAAGGTCATCGAGAGCATCACTCCAGCCGACACGGACACCGACGTCGACACCGAGTCAGCCACGGCATACCAGCGCATCCTGACCTCCTTCAATAACCACCCGGGACAGGCCGTGCGGGCCCGCGAACTGCACGAACACCTCGACCTCCCCACCGACGAAGCATCCGTCAACGTCACCCGCGCCCGCCTCGGCCGTCTTCTGCGCCAAGACCATCTCACGCAGCCCGGTCGGGGCCTCTACGAGAAACGGACTTAACGCCCACTGAGATCGGGTGAGTAGGCAGGGAGCAGGAACACCGTCAGCCATTCGCGCTCGGCGATCAACTCACGCATGACATGGGAGATGTGGGTGTTCAGGCGGTCCCAGACCAGCACGATCGGTGCCTTGATGAGGTGGTGGGTGCCATCGATCAGTGCGATGAAATCGCGCTCGCCCATGCTGCGGCGTGCGCCTTTGCCAGCGGGGTGGGTGCGTAGGCGGTGGCACAGCCGGGTGCGGGAGCCCGGCCGCATCGCGATCAGTCCGGCCACCGACAGGCGTCCTGAGCGTCGTCCGCTGACGGTCACGACCGGAGTGCGGCCGCGTCGGCCCCAGGTACGTCCTTTGGGCGGTCGGCGGGTGAACCCGGCTTCGTCCTCGAAGCAGATGTAACCTCCGCAGGCCGCCCGGGCTCTTTTACCTCGTCCCAGGTCGCCTCCTTCCAGGCGGTCACAGCCTGCTCGTCGCGCTCGGCGACCCGCAGCGCGGGTACCTGAGGGCTGAAGCCGAGCCGGTGCATCAGTCTCGTGGCACCCGAGACGCTGTAGGAGACGTGAAACTTCCTGCCGATCAGCGTGGCCACCCTCGCCGCGGTCCACACCTGATCCTCCACCCAGCCATGCCTGGCCGGCCCCTGCTCGAGATACCAGGCCAGCTTCTCCAGACAACAAGGGGACAGTCGGCATCGCGATCCGCTCGGGCCATGGGAGACCAGAGCCTCACGACCGCCGACCCGCCATAGTTGGTGCCACTGGTAGGCCGACTTCAGGCTCACCCGCAGGTGCTGTGCGACCTCCGACGGCTTGCCCTTCTGCTCGAACAGCTCGGCTGCCTGCATCCGTACTGTTTCCCGGCGCTGCCGCCCCGCAGCGGTCAGCCCACCCCCATCCGCATACCTCACAACACCACGGATACAGCCACCGCCTCAGGCCCTTCAGGGAGTTCAAAAAATTCACCCTAATGAGCCGAAGCCAGTACTCGTGCATCTGACCACGGCATACCTGCTGCTCGGGCCTCAGCAGCACCACCGAACAGCCTGCCGAACGGGCTGAGTGGTCACTGCCGACCGCCCGGTCGGTGTCGTACGACGAGGGGATACAAACGTGCGTGGTCTGTATCGGAAGGCGCGGACTGCTTGGCGGTCACCGCCAACGCGACGTAAGGCGACCGCGGTTGCGTTGAGGTTTGCGACGCAAGCCGCGCTGAGGATGCTCCTGGAGCACCTGCTGGGTTACCAACCTTGTTGGCGTGATGTCGCAGGGGCTGACAAGCCTTGGTTCTTGAAGTAGGCCGGTCGTATGAGGTGTCCGCAAGGGGGTGGGCTGACCGCGGAGCGACGGGTGTTTCGCGAGCACATCCGGATGCAGGCGGCCGAGTTGTTCGCCCTCGGACACGACAATGCTGCCGTCGCTGGGCAGTTACGTATCAGCGTGCGATCGGTACAGCGGTGGCATCAGGCTTGGGAGCACGGCGGAACGCCGGCCCTGGAGTCGAAGGGGCCGGCGTCCAGGCCCAGGCTGAGTGAGGCACTGTTCGAGGTGCTCGATCAGGAGATGGCCAAGGGGCCGGTCGCGCACGGCTGGCCGGATCAGACCTGGACGCTGGCGCGGATCAAGACGCTGATCGGGCGCCGGTTCCACAAGAGCATGACGCTGTCGGCCATCGCGCAGATGCTGCACCGGCACGGTTTCAGCCACCAGGTCCCGGCCCGCCGCGCGACCGAGCGCGATGAACAAGCCGTCACCGGCTGGGTGAAGGAGACCTGGCCCCAGGTGGAAACGCCGTGGCGGCGCTCGGGGCCTGGCTCTGCTTCGAAGACGAAGCAGGCTTCTCGATGACGCCGCCCACCGTCCGCACCTGGGCCAGACGTGGCCACACACCCATCATCCGGGTGCGGGGACGTTTCCAGCGCCGCATCTCCATTGCCGCTCTGGCCTGCTACCAGCAGGGCGAACGCTCACGGCTGATCTACCGGCCCAAGCGGCACGTCGACCACAAACGGGGCGGCAGACGCAGCTTCACCTGGACCGACTACCGTGACCTGCTGACCGACGCTCATCAGCAGCTCGGCAGACCGATTGTGCTCATCTGGGACAACTTGAACGTGCACAAAGACCGTCGGCTGCGGGAGTTCATCGACACTCATGACTGGATCACCTGCTACTTCCTGCCGGCCTACGCACCCGACCTCAACCCCGTCGAGGGCGTCTGGTCACTACTTCGACGCAGCAGCCAGGCCAACACCGCTTTCACCGACCCCGACCACCTCATGAGCACGCTTCGACACGGTCTCCGCCAGATCCAGTACCGCAGCAACCTCATCGACGGATGCCTCGCCGAAACCGGCCTCACTTTGACGACATCACGCCAACAAGGTCAGTAGTGCGTTGTGGCAAAGGGAGTCCCTGTTCGATGAGCATGGGCTTCCTCGTGTGCGGGGCATGATCGCCTTGGAGTAGGGGCAGGCAGCGGACGGCTTGTTGTGGATCAAAGAGGGTGCGATGCCGTCGGTGCTGGGGTTGATGGAACAGCGTGAGGCGCGGGCGAGGCAGGACCTGGAGTTCTGGACGGAGGTCCTGGAGCAGGCTCAGGCGGAGGTGGACGCCGCGCAGCAGCGGGTCGAGCGGGCCCAGGTGGGGCGTGAGGAGCTTGTGTCGGTGCTGGCCGGGGAGAGTCCGGTGGATACGCCGGTTCCGGTGCCGTCCGGTGGTGAGATGGTTGCCGCTCGCCCGCCGATGCCGAGATCTTCGAGCACGAGCTGGCGTACGCCCTCCTGCACCAGATCTTCAGCTTCACTTCAACTCACCGGTGTGGTTCAACGTCTGCCACCGCAGACTGGCCAACTGAAATGACGTCTTCAGCGCTGGTAGGGTTCCGCCGCCCGTGCCTTCCCCCGCCGCTGCGCCGGCGTCGTGGCGCCGAGGGGTCCGTCCTGCTCATCCGGGCGCAGACACTCGATCAGATAGTCGCCGGTGTCGGGGGCACGGGTCACCCCGTGGGTCTCGCTGCCGAAGCCGGGGAAGTGACGGTCGAAGGACTCCAGGGCGCCGAGGTAGCGCAGCAGAGGGCCGTCTTCCTCTCCGATGCTCTCGCCCGGCATGAGAACCGGGATACCGGGCGGCGTCACCGTGACCATCGCCGCGGCGATCCGGCCTGGCGCGTCCGCCAGGGGGATGCGGTCCGTGCCGCCGCGGATCAGGCGCTCGTAGCACAACTGGGGCGGGGTGACCGGCTCCGGGAGCTGCTGGAAGGCCGTGTCGAGCAGTTCGACCAGGCGGGCGTCGCGCAAGTGGGCGTGCATCTCCTGGCACAGGTCGCGCAGGCTTCGCCCTGCATAGCGCCGCGGGTGCTCGGCGACCAGGGCCGGCAGCGCCCGCTCCAGCGGGGCATCACCGTCGTAGAGGTCCTTGAAGTCCATCAGGGCGTCCAGCAGCGTGCCCCACTTCCCCTTGGTGATGCCCATGGAGAACAGCACCAGCGTGGTGTAGCTGTCGGTCTTCTCCACGACGATGCCGCGCGTGCTCAGATAGGCGGTGAGGATCCGTGCCGGGATGCCCCGGTCGGACATCGCACCGGTCGCGTCGACTCCCGGGCAGGTCAGGGTGACCTTGATCGGGTCGAGCATGCAGTAGCTGTCGGCCAGGCCGAGGAAGCCGTGCCAGTCCGCGTCGGGTGCAAGGTGCCAGCAGGACGCCTCGGTCCGTAGCAGCTCCGCCGGAGCCTCGTCGAACGGCATCTGCGTCCCGTTCGCGGGGTCGGTCACCTCATCCGGCTGCCACACCCCGAAGAACCAGGGCGGCCGGTCCCCGGCGGCCTCGATCCGCCGCCCGATCCGCACCATCTCCTGGCGGAACCGGACCGCCTCCGTGACCGCCTCGTCGATCAGCCACTGCCCTTGCGGACCGTCCATCATGGCCGTGGCCACGTCCAGCGAGGCGATCATCGGATACGACGGCGATGTCGTGCCGTGCATCATCAATGCCTCGTTGAACCGGTCGTGCTCCACCGGCGCCCGCGGGGCAGGCCGGACGTGCACCATGGCTGCCTGCGACAGCGCCGCCAGCAGCTTGTGCGTGGACTGGGTTGCGAAGACCGTCGGCCGGTTGGGGCCGGGGAACGCCTCCTCGTCCACGGACATGCCGTAGCGTCCCGCGTAGAGCGGATGGAAGCGGGCGTACGCGAACCACGCCTCGTCGAAGTGCAGCCGGGGCGTGCTGGCCGCGAAGGCATGGGCCGCCGCCGACGCGTCGTAGCACAGGCCGTCGTACGTTGAGCTGGTGAACACCGCGTACTGGGCACGCGACGACACCGCGCCCGCTGAGAGAGGGTTCCTCGCGATCCTCGCCGCAACCGAGTCCGCCGCGAGCTCGGCGGGCGGCAGCGGCCCGGCGAGTCCGTAGCCGTTGCGGGTCGGGATCAGGTATACCGGTCGGGCGCCGGAGACGACCAGGCCGTGCAGGACCGACTTGTGGCAGTTGCGATCCACCAGGGCGATCTCGTCCCGTGTCACGCTGAAGTGGCCGACCAGACGGTTGCAGGTGGAGTCGCCGTGCAGGACGAAGTACGTGCGGTCGGAGCCGAAGACCCGCGCGGCGTTGCGTTCCGCCTCGCCGATCGGACCGGTGTGCTCGAACAGTGAGCCGAGCTCCCCCACCGAGATCGACAGGTCGCTGCGCAGCAGCCGCTCCCCGAAGTAGTCGTGAAAGGCCCGGCCCACGGGCGACTTGAGAAAGGCGACGCCGCCGGAGTGCGCCGGGGTGTGCCATGAGTACTCGTGTGCGTCATCGAAACGCCGCAGCGCTTTGAAGAACGGCGGGAGCAGGGCGTCCTGGTAGGCACACGCGGCGGTGGTGATCCGTCCCGCGATGAAGGCCGGCGTGTCCTCCAGCGGCCACACATAACCCACCACCGACTGCGATACCCACAGCGGCAGCTCGCCCAGTCCTTCGTCCGCCATGACCAGGAACACCGGCAGATTCTGGAACCGGCGTCCGATCCTGTGCAGAACGGCCGCGCCACCCGGCCCTTCCCCGGCCCCGGGTGGAAGATCCCACGCCACCACCGCGGCGGCCAGACCGGCCTGCGTCCTGAGCACCGCCTCGGCGTCCGAGACGCTCACCACCCACCGAACCTGAAGGCCGCTCGCCCGGATCTCCTCGGCGATGCGCGTCAACTGCCCAGCGGTAGCGCACCTGTCTTCCGGATGCTCCGTCACCGCCACCAGAACCGTGCCCTCAGCCATGCCGCCCCCTGCCCGGTGACCCCGCGCCACCTGCCATCAGTGTTCGCGGCCTGCGTGCGCATGATCGGGCAATGAGCGGTCAAACAACCCCAAGGGGTGGCAACGCGGGCCGCTCATTGACGTGTCACCATGGCGGGTCTGGCATCCTGGGGAGTGGCGTCCCAGTGGCGTACCTGGTCAACAGCCTTGTCAATCACTCGAAGCAGCAGGCAGCCGCCCGCGTCGTGGAGCGCGCTGGTCGGGGCAGTTTGCGGCCGTATGACGAACGACACGGACGCGCGTCCTGACCCGCAGGCCACAGGCCCTTCCCAGGGGCGACTCACCGTGACGACGGATGGTCGATGCCCCGGTCACCGCACCGGACGGCGCAAATCGCACGGGCGCCGGCGCCGTGCCGTGGGTCTGTCAAACGAGTGGCCCTGTCTCACTTTCGGTGGTGACGCAGCGGGGCCTTGACCCAAGGCCGGGTAGTTAACGTTTTCGCAGGTCACGCAAGGGGAGCTGAAGGATTTCCGACGCAGAACAACGGAGCTCGTTGGTACAGGCAGTCGTCCAAGACAGCTTGTACTTGAGGAGCTCCGTTGCCGTTTCATCATGTCCTGCCGGCCCCGGTCATGGCCATCACCCGTACGGTCACAGTGACCGCAGGCCGGTTCGCGCCCGGGCATCTGGGCGAGCTGACGACCGTTATGCCGTTCGAGCTGGTCGACGCGGTCCTGGCGGAGACCCGCTCGGTGCAGAAACGACTGCGTGATCTTCCTTTGCGGGTCGGTATCTACTTCCTGCTCGCGATGTGTCTGTTCCCTGAAGTCGGCTATCGGCTGGTCTGGGACAAGCTGACGGCCGGGCTGGCCGACGTGCCGGTAGCCTCCCCGACGCCGAAGGCCCTGCGTGATCTGCGCCGACGACTGGGCGGTGCGCCGGTGTGGGCGTTGTTCGAGGTTCTCGCGGGGGCCTGTGGCCCGGCCGACGACACCCGGCGTGCGGTTCGGGCCCTACCGGACTGTGTCATTCGACGGCTGCAGTTCCCAGAAGGTCCCCGACTCCGGGCGAAACAGGGCCTGGCTGGGGCGGACCTACCATCACGGCTGTCCCACACTGGAGTTGATGACGCTGGTCGAGACCGGCACACGGGCCTTGCTCGGCGCGGTGTTCGGGCCCACCGCCGAGGGTGAGACCAGCTATGCCTCGCGCCTGCTGCATCTGCTGCGGCCGGACATGCTCGTCCTGTGGGACAAGGGCTTCGACGGCAACGACTTCCTCGCCTCCGTCACCGCGACCCGCGCCCAATTCCTGGGCCGACTGCGCAGCAACCGGCGTACTCCCGTTCTCACACATCTCGCCGACGGCTCATACCTGTCGGTGATCGCCGCCGAGAAGGTACGTGTGATCGACGCGAACATCACGGTGACCTGCGCGGATGGCACCGTCTTCGTCGGCTCCTACCGGCTGGTCACCACCTTGACCGACGCCGGCCGCTACCCGGCGGTTGCGCTGGTGAGCCTCTACCACCAGCGGTGGGAACACGAATCTGCGTACTACGCGCTCCGCCACACACTCATGAACGGGCGTGTCCTGCGCTCGGGCGATCCGGCCGGCGTCGAACAGGAGATGTGGGCCCTGCTCACCCTCTGCCAGGCCCTACGCACCATGATGGTCGAGGCCGCGGAGTCGCTACCTGGCACCGATCCGGACTGCTGCTGCTTCACCATCGCCCTCCAGACCGCCCGCGACCAGGTCGTCCAGGCCACTGCCATCATCACCGACCCCGCCGATGCCGGTCGCATCGGGCTGATCGGGCACCGGGTCCTGGCCCGTCTCCTGCCGCCCCGACGCCAGCGCGTCAGCACCCGCAAGGTCAAGTCACCGATGTCCCGTTACAGCACCCGCCATGACGACGGCAGGCCCGACACCAGCCGCACCATCACCAGTCTCGACATCAGCGTCCTCGAACCTCGCGAACTGCACCCTCGACTCCCCGCCCTCTCCCGCGACGACCGGAACACCGCCCCCGCCGACCGCCGCCGTCACCGGATCCTTGGTCTGCTCGAAAAAGACCCCACCCGCTTCTGGCGCCCTCGTGACATCGCTTCCCACTTCGGCGACATCACCATGGAGACCATGTATCGGCGGCTCTCCAGATGGGCCGAGACCGGCCTCATCCACAAACTCGGCCCCGGCCTCTACGCCGCCACGGCATGGACTCCAACACCCCTTGCGTGACCTGCGAAAACGTTAACTACCCGGCCTTGGGTCAAGGCCCGATCCTGACGAACCTCGTTTAGATGCCATTTATCCCTGGGCCGCACCCGGCTCCTGCGCCGTCCTTTCGCATGGGCCTGGCCGGACCTGGCTCAACAGCGGCGGACCGTCTCATGGCAGACGAGCGCGCCGCGCTGCAGCATCAGCTCCTCCACCCCGCGGAAGCTGAGGGGGAAAGTGCGGTGGCCATGCAGGTGACGACCGAGGACCCCATAGGGTGGGAAGCCGTGGGCGTACGGCAGCAGTGCGCCGAGAAAGATTTTCGTGCCCGCTGATGCTGTTGGCCGGGCCTCTATGAAGCAACGGAGTGCAGCGGTGATGCGACTGGAACTCGGGGCTGCGGTGTCTATGGCGCGAGAGATCGGTGAGCAGGTTCTCGCCCCACAGGCTGCGGCCGTGGACGAGGAGCAGAGATGGCCCGAGAAGGGTATGGCCGCGCTGCGGTCCCGGCTCGGCGGGCTGGTGGTGCCGGCAGAGTGCGGGGGCATGGGGCACGGGCTGCTGGCGGTGGCGCAGGTCGGTGAGGCGACGGGACGCGCCTGCGCCTCGACGTCGATCTGTTTCGGTATGCACCTCGTCGCCTCGGCGGTGATCGCTGCGAAGGCCAGCCACCAGCAGCGGGAATTTTATCTGGAGCCGATCGCTGCCGGTGAGCATCTGACGACCCTGGCCCTGTCGGAACCGGGGACGGGCGGGGAGTTTTGGCTGCCGCAGACACGTATGGAGCGTGTGGAGGGTGACCGGCTGCGGCTGACCGGAGCGAAGAGTTTCGTCACCAACGCCGGCCACGCAGATTCCTACGTTGTGTCGACCCTGGCCGCCGGACCGGGAACGCCGCCGGGCCAGTTCTCCTGCACGGTGGTCGACGCCACCGTGCCGGGGCTGGAGTGGGGGCCGCCATGGCAGGGTTTTGGCATGCGCGGCAACGCCTCCCGCGGACTGCAGCTGGAAGGAGCCGAGATCCCCGACCGGTGCCTGCTCGGGGAGGAGGGCGATGAGATCTGGTATGTCTTCAACGTTGTCGCCCCCTACTTCCTGATGGCCATGGCCGGCACGTATCTGGGCGTGGCCGCGGCGGCCCTCGAAGAAGCCCGCACTCACCTGCTGCGGCGCAAAGGGGCGCGTACGGGCCGGGCCGCCGCGGAGCAGCCGGTTGTCCAGCACCGGCTGGGCACGATGTGGGCCCGTGTGGAACGCACTCGGCGGCTGATCTACCACGCTGCCGCCGAGGCGGAGATCGGCGGCCCGGAGGCTCTGCTGGGGCTGGCCTCCGCCAAGGCCGAAGTGGCCGAGGCTGCCGAGGCTGCCGTCAATGACGCCCTGACCCTGGTCGGCGGGATCGGCTACGGCGAACATTCACCCCTGCACCGCCTGCTGCGCGACGCCCGCGCCGCGCACGTGATGTCGCCGGGGACGGACCTGCTGCGGATGTGGACCGGCAGGGCCCTGCTCGACGAACCACTCCTTGAGGGCTGAGACGATGAACCACGCTCTGCCCTTGCTGCTGCTTGTCGACGTCCAGCAGCGGACGGTCAACGCCATCACCGCTGAACTGGCCGCAACGACCGAGATCATCCAATCCTCGGCCGAAGACGTGCTGGCGTACACCGGCGGAACACCCGGTCAGCGTCGGCCGACGGTGGTCGTGGTCGGGGAGACGGTCACAGCGCCTGTCGGCGTCGTCCACTCCCTGCGGCCACACCCTGCGGACCTGGCAGTCGCCGTGACAGCCGTCCCCGCCACGAAGGACAAGCTCGGTGTGCTCCCGCTTCTGTTCTCCGACGACATTGTGCGCCGGGTGGAGGGCAGCCGGGCAGCGCGGCTGATGCCCCGCATGGTGAGCGACCTGCTGCAGCAGCTCACCCGCCGTCGCGCTCATGTCGCGACGCAGGCCGCAGCCCAGCAGCTGCTGTCTCCACAGGCGTCGGTCGACCGGCAGCTGGGGGAGCGCCTGCTGGGGCAATTCCTGACCCAGGCCCCGATCGGCGTGCTCATGCTGGACGGCGACGCGATCATTGCCTGGAACCAGAGAGCCGCCGAGGTTCTGGAGCTCAGGGAACCGGACTCAGTGCACCGGCCGGTGCCCGACCTGTTCCCCGAAGACCAGCGCTCCGCACTGCATCACCACCTGGCCGTTCCCGGACAGTACCGGGACGCCGAACCCGACGCCGTCTTCGAACGCGTCCGCCGCGACGGCACCTCTCAAGCACTACGCATGGCTGTCCAGCAGGTTCTGGACACCGAGGGACGCAAACGCACCCTTGTCCTTGCCGAGGACGTTACCGACCGCCTGCACGCCCAGCGCAAACTCGCCGAACGCACCGCCCATGCTCTGCTCACGGCCGAAGTCGCCGCCGCCATGACAGCGCCGGGACCTTTGGACGAGCGCCTGCACAGGTGCGTGCGCGCCGCCACCGACCGCCTGGGCGCCGACCGCGTATGCGTCTGGAACCTGAACGCCCGCGGTGAACTCGCACACGCCATTTGTGCCGCAGACGACGCCGCACCCCCCGACGCTTCCTTGTGCCAACCGACTCGTGCCCTGGCGGAGCACATCGTCACATCACGCCGCCCGCACCTGGACATCGCACCCCGAACCGATCCGCACCCCTCTCCGCCTTCACTCGGACGCGGTTCGTTCGCCGGTTTCCCTCTCATCTCCGGTGGGGAACTGCTCGGCGTGCTGTCGATAACCACACCTCTGGCGCTTCCTGGCTCTGTTTTGACCACCTTGGAAAACATCGCCGACCAGATGGCTGTCGGCACGCAGCAGGACCGCCTGCTCAATCGTCTCAGGGAAGCAACACGTGCTCTTGAACGTCCGCTGCTCCCACCACGCCTGCCCCACATGCCGGATTTCGACCTCGGTGCCCGCTATATCCCCTTCAGTCATGGCCTGCACATCGGCGGCGACTTCTACGACGCCTTCACCGCCTCCGACGGCCGCCACGTCCTGGTCCTCGGAGACGTCTGCGGCAAAGGACCCGACGCGGCCGCCATCACCGGCCTGGTCCGCCACACCCTGTGGACCGCCGCCCAGCACACCAGCGATCCCGCCTACGTCCTGAATCTGATCAACACCGCACTGCGCCGCCAGAACACTCCCTTCTGCACCCTCGTCTACGTGGTCATCGACACCACCCGCACCCCCGCCCGTCTTCACATCGCCAGTGCCGGCCACCCCGCACCGCTCCTGCGCCGAGCAGACGGCGACACCGCACCGCTGGAGGCACGGGGCCCCCTGCTGGGTGTACTGGACAGGCCACGCCACCCGGTCACCGAAGTGGAACTGCGAACCGGCGACACTCTGGTGCTCTACACCGATGGCCTCACCGAAGGAGCCGGCGCCGCAGACCAGCGGACCCCGGACGACCTCGCCGCCATCGTCGCCGCTGTGTCGCCGACCGACGAACATCCCGCCGAGAACATAGCCAGCGTCCTGATGGAAGACGCCCACCGCTGGTGGGGCGAACGGCTCCGCGACGACCTGGCCGTCCTGACCCTGACAGCCGTACCGGCAGCAACTGAGCCCTTTCCAACTTCACTTTGAGTGCCGCGGAAGCAGTGGTGATGCTGCTGCGCTTCATGTTTGCCGAGCGGCGTTATCACAAGTGCCAAGCGCGGCTCTTCGCCCACAACGAAGCATCGCTGGCCCCTCATCGTCGGCTCGGCTTCGTGGAGGAGGGGCGCCTTCGCAACCACGTGTTCTTCGCCGGTCGTTACCACGATCTCGTCATGACGAGCATGCTCGCTGACCACTCCCCCCTGGCGCTGCCTTCGAACCACACCCCACCGAAGGCCATAGCCACCAGCATCCCGATGGCCTGACCGCACAAACTGCCCACCCGGCCGGGGCTCGTGTTTCAGAAGTGGATCTTGATGTGCCAAGATCCACTTC
>NZ_JABTYA010000265.1:0-1756 GCF_013302945.1 Streptomyces sp. 8P21H-1
CGGGAACCGTCCGGCCGGCCGCTGCCGGACGTCAGCGGGTTCACCGCCCTGCCGGGGCGCGGAGTGCGCGGCCGGGTCGAAGGACGCCTCGTCGAGGTGCTCGCCCCGGACGACGGGCTCCCCGCGGAACTGGCGGACGCCCTGGCGGCGGCCGGGACCACCGCCCGCACCCCCGTCGTGGTGCGGGTGGACGGCACGGCCGAAGCGCTGATCGAGATCGGTGACACCGTACGGCCCGGCAGCTACCGGGCCGTCGAACGGCTGCGGCGGCTCGGTGTGCGCCCCGTGCTCGCGACCGGTGACCGCGAGGCGCCCGCGACGGCCGTCGCGGGCGCCCTGCGGATCGACGAGGTGCATGCCCGCCGTACGCCCGAGGGCAAGGCCGAACTCGTACGGGACCTGCGGGAGCAGGGGTTCCGGGTCGCGGTCGTCGGCGACGGCGTCAACGACGCCGCCGCCCTCGCCGGTGCCGATCTGGGCATCGCCATGGGGAGCGGCACCGACGTGGCCATCGGAGCCGCCGACGTCACGCTGGTGCGCGGCGACATCGGGACCCTGGCGGACGCGGTCCTGCTGGCCCGGCGCACGCTGGGCACCATGCGCGTCAACCTCGTGTGGGCCTTCGGCTACAACGCCGTCACCGTGCCGCTCGCCATGGTCGGCCTGCTCAACCCGATGCTCGCCGCGGTGGCCATGTCGGCCAGCTCGGTGCTCGTCGTCGCCAACAGCCTGCGCCTGCGCGCCTGGCAGCCCCCGTCCGTGTCCCGGGGACGCGCCCGGTGACCGGCCGGACCGGCCGGACCGGCCGGATCCACCGGAACCTCCGGCGGCCGACACGCGGCCGGCTCACCGATGCCCTGGCCGCCGCCCTCGCGCCCGTCGCCGCCTGCGTCCTCGCCCTCGGCGGGCTGAGCCTGTGGACCGTCCTCGGCAACGCGGGCAGTCCGGCCCGGATCGCGGTCACCGGCGGGCGGCTGTTCCTGCCCACCGGCGACACCCCGGACACGGCGGCCTTCTTCCGGATCACCAACGGCGGGGGTTCTGGGGACCGGCTGCTGAAGGTGACCTCCGCCGAGATCGACGGTGCCACCAGCCTCAGCCGCCACCGCATGACCGGCGCCCGCTCGGCCTCCGCGCGGACGGTGGACTCGGTCCCGGTCCCGGCCGGCGGCAGCGTCACCATGTCCCCGGGCAGCCTCGACGTGATCGTGCCGGCGGACCCGGACTGGGAGATCGGCGACCTCGTCGCGTTCACCCTGCACTTCGAGCGCAGCGGCCCGGTGCGGAGCGAGGCGGTCGTGGACCGGCCCGGCCAGGGAGGGAACTGACCTACGGGCGACGACCGACGGCCTCATGGCCGACTGCTGACGGCCTCATGGCCGAACGGACCCGGCAGGGCTGCGAGAGGAGGGCCGTCATGGCGGCCGGGCCGGACGCGCCGGCGTCGCGTGACGAGGCCGCCACCGCCTGGGCGCTGGCGGCCCGTGGCGGCGACCCCGACGCCGCCGAACGGTTCGTACGGGCCCTGCACCCCGACGTCGTCCGCTACCTCACCCGGGCCGGCGTCGACCACCAGGCCGTCGACGACCTGGTCCAGGACACGTTCCTGCGGGCCCTGGGCAGCCTGCACCGGTTCGAGGGACGCTCGTCGGCGCGTACCTGGCTGCTGTCCACCGCGCGGCGCGCGGTGGCCGACAGCCTGCGGTACGCAGCCGCACGGCCGGGCCCGGCCGGCGCAGCCGACCGGACGGTGTGC
>NZ_JABTYA010000266.1:0-4268 GCF_013302945.1 Streptomyces sp. 8P21H-1
GCGGCCGATCAGGTCCGGAATCTTCGCCGCGGCCGGGTCGGGGACGGTGGTGCGGTGTCGGCGGCGCAGGCGGAGCCCGGCCAGCCCGATCGTCTTCATGACCCGGGCGATGCGTTTGTGGTTCACCACCTCGCCGTTCTCCCGGAGCTCGGCGGTGATCCTGGGGACGCCGTAGGTGCCCTCCGAGGCCCGGTGAACCGTGCGTATCCGGGCAGCGAGCTGTGCGTCGGCGGTCTGGCGGGCCGCCCTTGCGGATGTCGTCCTGCGCCAGTAGCAGAAGCTGGAGCGGGAGAGGCCGAGGATGGTGCACAGCCGCTTCACGCCGTAGCGGCGCTGATGGTCGGCGACGAACTGGAAGCGGTTCACCAGCGCGTCTCCCCGGCGAAATATTTCGCCGCCTTCCGCAGGATCTCACGCTCTTCCTCCAGTTCGCGGACCTTCTTCCGCAGAGCGGCGTTCTCCGACTCCAGCGGCGTCGGCGGCTCGGCAGGCACCTCCGCCCGGTGCCCCCGGGACCGGCTCGCACCGGCCGCTCGGACCCAGTTCCGCAGGGTCTCGGGGTTGATCCCCAAATCGGCGGCGACCTGCCTGATAGTCGCCTCGGGCCGCGACTCATACAGCGCGATCGCGTCTGCCTTGAACTGCGGCGGATAGTTCTTCATGACCACGAGATGTCCGTTCTCAGATCCTCAGAATCCAGTGTCTCGTGTGTCCAGGATCAAGGGTCAAGGCCCGACCTTCTGGAAGGGGCAGTGCCTGCAGCCGCCGCCACCCCGTGATGCCTACGCCGATCCGGCACGGCTGTACGTGCTGTGCTCGGACAGCGAGGCTGACGCACACGTTCCGAACAGGTGTCGCGGTGGTCCTAGTGGGGGCCGGTTCGCGATTCCTAGGCTCGACGCATGACAAGCAAAGTTGTTTATGACTATGTCGTGGTCGGCGCGGGAACAGCGGGCTGCGTGATTGCGTCCCGGCTCTCGGAACGGCCCGGTGTACGGGTGCTGCTCCTTGAGGCGGGAGCCCGGGACGCGACCGAGGCGATGGCATCTCCCTGGGGCTGGCTGGTGCCCGACCCGGTATCGCTGTGGCCCGGTACCTCGACCGTGCAGGCCGGTACGGGCAGCACGGTGGACCTGCGACGCGGCAAGGCGCTCGGCGGCTCGTCCAGCGTCAACGGCTTCTACCACTTGCGCGGGCACCGCTCCGGTTACGACGCCTGGCCCGGCCTCGGCGCTCCCGGTTGGGGCTTCGACGATCTGCTGCCCTATTTCCGCCGCAGCGAGAGCGCACGCGGCCGTGACGCTTCCGTACGAGGCACGGACGGGCCCGTCGTGGTCGCGCCTGTTCCGGTGCCCCATCCTCTGTCCGTGGCGGGGGTCGAGGCCGCGGTGGAGGCCGGGTTCGCTCGCGCGGACGACATCAGCGGCGGGCTGGAGACCGGGTTCGGGTGGAGCGACATGAATCTGCCCGGCGGCGCCCGCCAGAGTGCGGCCGACGCGTACATCCGTCCGTTCCTCGACCGGCCGAACCTGGACGTCGTCACGGACGCCACCGTGCGGCGGTTGCGCACCGACGCCGGCCGCTGCACCGGTGTCGAGTACACCGTCGGTGGCGCGCACCGGTCTGTCGATTCGGCCGAGGTGGTGCTGACCGCGGGAGCCATCGGCTCGGCGCACCTGTTGATGCTGTCGGGGATCGGCCCGGCACAGCACCTCCAGGAGCACGGCATCGATGTCGTCGCCGACCTGCCGGGCGTGGGCTCCCATCTGCAGGACCACCCCATCGTGGGTGTGGTGTACGAGGCTGTTGAGCCCGTACCGTTCCTGCCCGCCAACCCGCCGAGCGAGGTGATCGGCCTGCTTTCCAGCGGCCCCGACGCGGTCCGGCCGGACCTTCAGATCCTTTTCGTTCCCGCCCCGATGCCCTCGCCCTGGGGCGACCCGCCGGCCAACGGGTACACCATCTCCTTCTCCGCGGTGGCTCCGTACAGCAGCGGCACCGTACGTCTCGCGGACGCCCGGCCCGACAGCGCTCCGGTGGTCGATCCCGCCTATCTGAGCGACGACCGTGACCTGGAGGTCATGCGCAGGGGCCTGGCCCTGGCCCGCCGGATAGGGGAGGCCGACGCGTTCGCCGACTGGCGGAAGCAGGAGGCGGTGCCGGGCTCCGGGACGCGCGGCGCATCCGAGGACGAGTTCATCCGCAAGTCGCTCGGCTCCTACTTCCACTTCACCGGCACCTGCCGGATGGGAACCGACCCCGACGCCGTCGTCGCCCCCGCGGACCTGCGCGTCCACGGGATCGCCGGGCTGCGGGTCGCCGACGCCTCGGTGATGCCTTCCATCCCCTCGGCCAACACGAACGCGACCGTCTACGCCATCGCCGAACGGGCCGCCGAACTGGCCGGCTGAGTCCTCGTCAGCGTGCTCCGGCCGAGCGGACGTACTCGGTGGGCGTCTGGCCGTACCGTTTTCTGAACTCCCGGGTGAAATGGCTGCTGTCCGCGAACTGCCAGTGCGCGGCCAGTTCCGAGATGCTCAGGCGGCCGGACGGCGCGGTCAGGGCGAGCCGGGCCTCCTGCAGCCGCCGGTGGCGGATGTAGGAGGTCACCGGCTCTCCCACCGCGGAGAACGCCCGCTGCAGCGTACGGACGGAGACGTTGAGTTCCCGCGCGAGCATCGCCGGGGACAGCTCGGGATCGGCGAGCCGGCGGTCCGCGAGGTCCTTGGCCGCCTGGGTGAGCGCCGGAGCCAGCCAGGGTTCCACATCGTCGAACCGGCCCTTCGCCACCGCCTTGGTCAGCTCGATCAGGGTGTTGTGGGCGGCGTCCACGCCTGCCGGGCCGAGTTCGGTCACGGTCATGTGGATCGTGTCCGTGAGGGCCGCGAGCAGACGCATCTCGGCCGAGTCCGCCGACCCGGTGAGGGCCCGGTTCCTGAGCAGGGGTTTGAGTTCCGCGGAGGGCAGGACGAAGAACCGCGCCGTGATGTGCGCCGTCGTGTCGAAGGCCGACTGGCGCCCGACGTGCCGGAGGAGGAACTGCCCGGCCGACACGGTCTGCTCGCCGTGGGTGGTCGGGCCGCCGAGAGTCCATGCGCCGCGCCGCACCACGTACAGGTGCACCAGATCCATGTCGCCGCCCGGCATGTCCAGGGTCCGGGTGGCCGACGCGGCGTGCAGATCGGCGATTGCCGCGCCACGCACCTTGACCACCCGGCCCCTGACCCTGAAGTCGGCCATTGTGTCCGGGGTGAAGTCCGGCAGCTGGAAGACATCGCGGCCGATCTGCGTTTCCCACCCGCGCCGGAAATCGTCGAGCCCTCGCGGCGCGGCATCTGGGTCGGTCGAGTCCAGGGAGAACACACCGCGGGCGCCGTCGAACGCCGTTCCAGTATCGTTCATCGGCCTAAGGATAGTGCCGTTGGAGTTCTACTGAGGTTTTCGTTAGTTCTGTGGGTGCAGGGGCTTGGGTGGTGTGAGGATCCGGCTGTGTCTTTGCAGTCCGAGTCTGACGCTTGTGCAGGAGCCGTTTCGCCGTTGACGCGGACGCAGTTGGCCGAGGCGCGTCGTATGCGTGCGGCCGAGATGTTCGAGCGGGGGTGTACGCAGCCCGAGGTCGCGCGGGCGGTGGGGGTCTGTCTGGAGAGCGTGCGGCGGTGGAGACGCGTGTGGGAGCAGGAGGGAACTGCAGCTCTGCGGCGGCGCCCGGCCGGAGGTCGGCCACCCAAGCTGGACGACGCCCAGGCCGCCGCGGTCCGCCAGGCTTTGGAGCAGGGCGCCCAGGCTCACGGGTTCGAGGCGGACCTGTGGACCCTGGAACGGGTGGGCGTGGTGGTGGAGCGGGTGAGCGGGGTGACGTTGGCGCGGGCATCGGTATGGCGTCTGCTGACCGGCCGGCTGGGCGCTGTCACGTTGTTGGTGGGTAGGTGTGTGATGGTGCGTCGTGGCGTGGTGGAGTGCGGTTCCGGGCTGTGCTCAGGCATTGGTGGAGGGGTAGGCGGCGCCGGTGATCTGCTCCCAGATGGTGAAGCGGACGGTCATCTCGGCTCGGTAGTGGTGTGCGGACAGCCGGTGACGTCGGGGCCGGAAGTGGGGTGAGATGCCGCTGAACGCGGACAGGAACCGCTGGGCTGCACCGACGCTGCGGAAGCCCTTCATCGCTCGTTCGCGCTGCCTGGTGGGCTGGTGGCTGTTCTCCGCCCGGTTGTTCAGCCCTTTGTGGGAGCAGTGCTCGACGGAGGGCATGACCTCGCGGTGGGCCGCTTTGT
>NZ_JABTYA010000266.1:4349-61290 GCF_013302945.1 Streptomyces sp. 8P21H-1
AGACCTCGTCCAAGTGCCACTTGTCACCAGGCCGGGGCCGGCGGCGGCGCAGCGAATCGGCGTACCGCTGCCCGAACTTGGCGCACCAGCGGCGGACCGTCTCATAGGAGACGAGCACGCCGCGCTCCAGCATCAGTTCCTCGACCTCGCGAAAGCTGAGCGGGAAGCGAAAGTACAGCCACACGCAGTGCGCGATGATCTCGACCGGGTATCGGTGCCCCTTGTACGACGGAGCCACGGCCCCCACGGAACAGCCCCCTCCAACACGATCAACCAGAAGATCATCCCACCTGCTCAGCCAACGTGACAGCGCCATTGCGCGGGTTCTGCTCCCTTGGGTGCACCGTCTGCCGGTGTCTGCCCCCTGCTCAACTGGCAGGCCACCGTGCAACTGTCCGGAGTGAACGGGCAGTTCGACCCCAGGGGGTGCACGATGGCCTTGTCCCAGCATGACCTACTTCGCCTGCTTGAGTCACTACGTTCGGCCGATGGTCTTGAACTCGTCCGCGAGGTCGCCGAAAGGCTGCTGCAGGAACTGATCGAGGCCGAGGCCACCACAAAGATCGGCGCCGAGTGGGGCGAACACACCGACACCCGCACCACCTGGCGCAACGGGCACCGCGAGAAGACGGTGACCACGCAGGCCGGTGACCTGGAACTCGCGATCCCGAAACTGCGGGCCGGAAGCTTCTTCCCGAGCCTTCTTGAGCGCCGACGGCGCATCGACCAGGCTCTCTACGCGGTCATCATGGAGGCATACGTCCACGGCGTGTCCACCCGTTCGGTCGACGACCTGGTCAAAGCCCTCGGCTCCGACACCGGTGAGGTTGATCCCCGGGTGTGGACACCGGGTTTCACGCGATGAGTGACAGAGTACGTGACGTGGTCAGTTGCTGTTCGAATTCGGTTGGCGTGAGGTAGTCGAGCGCGGAGTGCCGACGGCGCCGGTTGTAGTACGACAACCAGCGGAACAGCTCAAGCCGCGTCTGTGCCTTCGAGGCCCAGTGCCTCCCGTGGAGCAATTCGCGCTTGAGGCCCTGGAAGAACGACTCGGCGAGGGCATTGTCATAGCTCGAGCCGACGCGTCCCATGCTGCGGCGGATCCCGTGCCGGCGGCACACCTCGGCGAAGGCGGCCGCACCGTATTGGGCGCCTCTGTCGGTGTGGAAGACAACGCCGTGGACCCGGCCGCCGCGGGCGGCCACGGCCATCTCGATCGCATCGGTGACCAGGGAGGTGCGCGTGTGATCGGCGATCGACCAGCCCACCACCCTCCTCAAGCAGATGTCGATCACCGTGGCGAGGTAGAGCCAGGTCGTCCCGACGGCTATGTAGGTGATGTCGCCGCACCACCTGGTGTCCAGCGTGTCCGCGGTGAAGTCGCGCATGACCAGGTCCGGCGCGGGCGGCGCCGTGTGGTCAGCGATCGTCGTCCGCTTCTTCTTCCGCAAGTGCCGGCCGACGATGTGGTTGATCCGCATCAGCCGGGTGACGCGCTTGCGGTTGATCCTCCGTCCCCTCGCCCGCAGCTCGGCATGGACGCGTGGAGCGCCGTAGGCGCCATGATGTGCGGCGTGGATGGCACGAATCTCGGCCACGGTCCGCTTTTCCTCGGCCTGGCGCTCGGCGCGGGCGGGCTCGGTGGCCAGGTGCCGGTAGTAGCCGGCGCGGGACGCCCCGAGCACACGGCAGATCCGCTTGACGCCGAAGTCGGCTCGGTTGTCGGAGATGAAGTCCCAGCGGTGGGGTCTCACTTCACCTCCCGGGCGAAATAGGCGGCTGCCCGGCGCAGGATCTCGCGCTCCAGCTGCCACTCCTTCTCGGCCTTGAGCAGCCGAGCGTTCTCCGCCCGCAACCGGGCCAGCTCCTCCGCCTCGCTCCCGCCCGCGGCACGGCGTCCGGGCACGGCCTCGGCCTTACGAACCCACGTCCGCAGCGACTCCGCGGTGATGCCGAGATCCGCGGCCACGGCCGCGTACGTCCGCTTGCCCGCCGCGGCGCGGTAGAGCGCGACGGCGTCCTTCCGAAACTCCTCCGGGTACGGAGACTTGCGTCCCACCTGGACATCCCTCCCTGGACCATCAAGATCCATTGTCAGGGTGTCCACTCCAAAGGATCAGCCTCATTCGCGTCCTTCTACCCGTCGGTGCAGCAGTTCTACGAGGGCCCGGCGAAGAGCTGGATCACGCACCTGCACCAGCTTGAGGTGGTGCTCTTCCACCGCGGCCAGGTCGCCAAGCAGCCACGCAAGCTCATGCCGTCGTGGAAACCGCCACTGACGCTGCCTCCCCGGATGCTGGCCGCCGCACAGAAGTGGCTGGCGGCCAGCAAACTGACCGACGCTCCCGCGACAGTGGACAAGCTGGAGCTCGCGGTGCGCACGTTCTGCCAGTGGCTGGAGGCCAACCACCCGGGCATCACGACGTTCGCCGACGTCACACGTGACCACTGCCTGGGCTGGATCGGGCACATCGCCGAAGCGCCGACCGAGAAGACCGGCAAGCCGCTCGGTGTCATGTCGCGGATTCAGCGGATCTCCGGGCTGTCGCAGTTCTTCCGGGACACCGCGCTCTGGCAGTACCCCGACGTGCCCGGCCACACCCTCATCGGCGCCGGTGACGCACCCAAGTTCCCCCTGGAAGTGCCCCGCTACATCCCCGACGACGAACTCGACCAGTTGATGCCAGCCATCGACGCGATCGCCTGCCCGTTCCAACGCGCCGCACTGCTCGTGGCCGGCTGGTCCGGCGCCCGACGCACCGAGATCCAACGTCTGCCCATGGACTGGCATTGTCACGTTGGCTGGCCGGCGTGGGATGATCTTGTGGCTGGTCGTGCTGGGGAGGGGTTCGCTCATGTCGTCCGCGTTGCCGTCGTACAAGGGGCACCGGTACCCAAACGAGGTCATCTCCCACTGCGTGTGGCTGTACTTCCGCTTCCCGCTCAGCTTCCGTGATGTCGAGGAGTTGATGCTCGAGCGCGGTGTTGTCGTCTCCCACGAGACGGTCCGGCGCTGGTGTGTGAAGTTCGGGCAGGGCTACGCCAATGGCCTGCGCCGGAGGCGGCCCCGGCCGGGGGACAAGTGGCACCTGGACGAGGTCTTCCTCAAGATCAAAGGAAAGCAGAAGTACCTGTGGCGGGCCGTGGGCTCCGACGGCACCGTCCTGGACATCCTGGTCCAGAACCGGCGGGACACCGCTGCGGCCAGGCGGTTCTTCCGCCGGCTGCTGAAAAGGACCCGTACGGTGCCACGGGTGGTCGTCACCGACAAGCTCCGCTCCTACGGTGCGGCCCACCGCGAGGTCATACCCTCAGTGGAACACCGTTCTCACAAGGGCCTGAACAACCGGGCCGAGAACAGCCACCAGCCCACCCGGCAGCGCGAACGTGCGATGAAAGGCTTCCGCTCCGTCGGAGGAGCCCAGCGGTTCCTGTCCGGGTTCAGCGGCATCTCGCCCCACTTCAGGCCACGCCGCCACCTGATGACCGCCACCGACTACCGAGCCGAGATGACCGCCCGCTTCGCGATCTGGGACCAGATCACCGGCGTGGCCGGCCGACCTGCCGCGGCCTGAACACAGGCCCGGACCGCAAGCACACCACGCCCCGGCGCACCATCAGCCGGTCACACACCCAACAACGTGACAACGCCGTCAGGACAGTCCGCCCGCAGACGACGAGGGGATCGTCCGGATCCCGCTCAGCATGGTGGAGCAGATCAGGAGGGCGTGCGATGCCGCAGAGGCCGCCGGCACCCAGCTTTGAGGACCTGCTCAACTCCGCCCAGGCCCACGCCCTGCACCTGGAGCTCCGCGACGTCTACGCCGTGGGGGAGGAGCGCGAGGTCTACGACGCCTTCCTGCGCGATGGGAGCGTGCCCGCGGACGACTCGGACTACTGGAGCGGATGGCTGCCCCTGGTGAAGCGGACCGTCGCCCGCGGGGTGAAGGTCCGCCGGGCCCGGATCGTCTCCGAGCCCGTCACCGACTACATCCGCTTCGAGCACGCCATTACCGATGCGAACCTCCGCGCCGGCGAACAGGTCCGCTGGCTGCCCCGCCGCCGCGCCTCCACCCTCGCCCTGCCGGGCAACGACTTCTGGCTCATCGACGACCGCATCGTGCGGTGGAATCTGTTCTCCGGTGACGGCCAGGCCCTCGAGCCCGACCACACCGACGACCCGCAGGCCATCAAGCTGTGCGTGGAGGCGTTCCGTACGGTGTGGGACCTGGCCACCGAGCACGCCGACTACCGCATCTGACCGACGCGCAACCCAAGGGCCACGCACCTCATGACGACCGCCTCCCCCTCGTCCAGCGCTCAGGCGGCCCGCGAGGCGCTCGCCGTCCGGCTCACGCACCTGCGCAAGGACGCTGGCCTCACAGGGAAGGAACTCTCCGCCCGGTGCGGCTGGCACCCCGCGAAGACCACCCGCATCCAAAAAGGTGCAGCCGCGCCCTCGGACGCGGACATCCGGATCTGGTGTGCGGCGTGCGGCGCGGACGATCAGGCCGACGACCTCATCGCCACCGCCCGCGCGGTCGACTCGATGTACATGGAGTGGCGCCGCCTGCACCGCAACGGCATGCGACAGGTCCAGGAGGACTGGCTCGCCCTCCATGAGCAGACCCGCCACTGCCGGGTCTACCTGTCCAATGTGCCGCCCGGCTTCCTCCAGACGCCGGCGTTCGCCACCGCCCTCATGCAGCAGATCACCCGCTTCCAGGGCACCCCGGACGATGTCGCCGAAGCGGTCGCGGCCCGGGTCGCCCGCTCCCGTTTCCTCTACGAGGGCGGCCACCGCTACGTCGTCCTGATGGAAGAGTCCGTCCTGCGCTTCCGCACCGCCGACCCCGAGGCGATGCGCGGGCAGCTGCGCCATCTCCTGGCCGTGATGCCGCTCGCCTCCGTCTCGCTGGGGATCATCCCGTTCACCGCGCAGCGCACCGTATGGCCGCTGGAGGCGTTCTACGTCCACGACGACACCATGGCCGTGGTGGAGACCCTCACGGCGGAGATCAAGGTGACGCAGCCGCGCGAGCTCGCCGACTACGCCAGGGCGTTCGCCGGCCTCGCGGAGATGGCCGTCTACGGCGACGCCGCCCGCGCCCTCATCCGGGCGGCGATCGACGCCCTGGAGTGAAGTTCCGCAATTCTCCGCAACTTCGTTGAGGGCGCGGACCACAAGTGCGTAGCGTTGACGGCACCGACGGACCACCACCCGGAAAGGCGGGGCCCCTGCGCGCATACACCGACTCCACCGCCCCGGCCTCGGAGGGCCGCGGCCTCCAGCCGCTCGCCTACGGCGTCCCCTCCCCGGCCCTGCTCGCCCGCGCGGACCGCGGCTTCGCCCGGTTCCTCGGTCAGCAGACCCAGGACCAGGACGACGGGACGGATGGCAGCGAGAACCCCCCAGCGGTGACCGCCGGCCACCCGCACACGACGTTCCCGGCAGCGAGGCCCGCCATGCACACCAGCACCCACACGGTCCTGCACGACCCCGACGGCCTGATCGAAGCCGGGCTCCCGCTGGATCGCGAACCGTACGAGAGTCTCGTCAAAGCCGTCCTCGCTTGGACCGGCGAAGACACGCTCACAACCCGAGACTTGGAGCAGATCGCCCTCCAGCTGACCGGTCACGCCCGCGCGCTCGCCGCCGACGTCCGCCGCCGCGCCGACCGGCTGCCCAAGGACAGCGGACCCAAGGCGCTCGCCGACCTCATCCTCAAAGAGGCGCAAGGCCGGCTGTCCACGACGATGGAGGGCACCGTGCACTGTGTCCAGAACCGCGCCCGCCTGGTGCGCGCCCTCTACGAACGCCTGGACCGCCTCGAGGCCGCGGCCGCCACCTGGGGCGTCTGAACTGCCGCGCGCCCGGGATCGACCACGGACCCCGGGCGCGCGGCGCAACTACGGTCCCTTCGGGCCCGGGGTCCGGCGCGGCCGCGGAAGGGTACAAGTACCTCTATGGCGCGGGAGCGGATCCGGTGGCCGGCCGTCGTGGAGCGGGCCCGGCAGATCGTGGAGGGCTACGAGGCGGTGTGATGCTGCGACAGGTCATGTACCGACTGGTCTCCGAGGGCGTGCTGCCGCACACGGCGTCGATGTACCGGCACCTGTCCTCCCACCTCGCCAGGGCCCGGCGCGAGGGCCGCTTCCCCGACCTGGTCGACACCCTGCGGGAAGTCCACGTGCCTGCGTCGTGGCCGGACGCGCGCACATTTCTGCGCGAGAGCCCCGGCTGGTTCGGTCTGGACCGCACGATTGGTCAGGCGCATGCGCTGTACGTCGCGGCGGAGAAGGACACCCTCCGACAGCTGCTCACCGGCTGGCTCGCGCCCTACGGCATCCCGGTGCTGGTGGTGCGCGGCTTCGGCTCCCAGTCCCACATTGACGTCGTCCGTGAGCGCGTCGCCACCGAGTCGAGGGAAGCGGTGCTGCTGACGGTCGGTGATTTCGACTGCTCGGGAGAGGACCTCGAAAGGGACTTCGTCGCACGCACCGACTGCTGGAGCCGGACCCAGCGTGTGCTGCTTACCTACAACCAGGTGGTTGACGAGTACGAGCTGCCCGCGACCGAGGGCAAGCGCGGCGATCCCCGGTGGCCGGCCTTCGCCCGCCGCCACGGACTCGACATCGACCACCCCGTGCAGTGGGAGGTCGAAGCGCTGGAGCCGGCGGAACTGCAGCGCCTGGTCCTCGCTGCCGTCGGCCCGTACGTCGACCGCGACGTCCTCGCCGAACAGATGGCACGCGAGGAACAACAACGCCGCGCCTTGGAGGAGTTCATCGGTCGGCTGGGGCGCGGCGGGCAGAGCGAGCGAGAGACCGTCTTAGCTCAAAGGGCTGTGGTCCCGGACTGCGCAGTTGCGGCTTGCCGGTACCTGGACGGGTCAGACGCGGCCCCGAGGAGGTTTACCGAGAACGGGCCGCACCGCAGGAGGGCTGTCGATACCGTGCCCAGGTGATTGACTCTTCCGGGTTCATTAAGCAGCAGGTGGCCTCGCTTCTGCACCGGTCGGACGGCTCGACGCAGATGACCCGGGCTCCGGCGGTGTGGACCCTGGCGCACCGCGGCTACTCCGGCAGCGGACGGCTGGACGTGTGGGTCTACGCAACCAAGCGGGACGCCCTGCGTGAAGGCGCCTCCCTGGCGATCGCCTGCGGTCTGGACGGCGAGGAAGACCAGGCCCGCCGCGACTTCGAGCCGGGCCGGTACCAGAAGGTCATGGACTGCTACGAGAAGACCCACCCCGAGACGCATCTGCTGCGAGTCCAGGCGGCGTTCCTGCAGTCTCCCGGCTGAGAGCGGCCTCCCGGCCGTGCGGCGCCGTGGCTACCGTCGCAGGATGACCGCGAGCGAGCCGCACGAGCAACGGCTGACGGAGTTCCTCGCCAGCGAGGCGCACGGGCTGACCGCGACGGTGGTGGGGGGCCGCGTGGCCCCGCCGGTCGTGCTGCTCGCCCGCGCACACCGGGCCTTTGCCGTCGCCGGGCTTGTCAGCACCGTCCTGGTCGACCACGCTTCCCCGGCGCGCGAAGCCTACGGCCTTGGCGTCGTCCTCGCCGACGAGGCATGTGCTGTCCTCGATCCCGTCGTCGGTCCGGAGCTGATCGCCGCCTACCGCGCCGACCTACGCCGCGGCGAAGCTGGTCGGCTTGCCCAGCTCGCCGAACTCGATCTCACCTTCCACGCCCGGATCGGCGAGCCGGTGATTGACGACGCGATGGTGACGTTGGCCGCCGCGCTGTGTGACGTTCTGGACAGTGTGGTGGCCAACGAACGGGCGCTGCCGGGGCAGCGGAGCGCCGCCCGCGTCGTTGCTGGCCAGGCCCATGAGCTGTGGGCGCAGTACGGGGGAGACGCTGGCGGCTGGTAGCGCGAGACCGTCCCTTCGGTGGCTTCGACATGCTGTCGCCGACTGCCGGTAGCGTGACCGTCGTGATGGTGGGCACCGAAGAAACCCGGCTGGTCGTGTTGCGGGGCAACAGTGCGTCGGGGAAGTCGTCCGTCGCAGCCGGCATCCGTGACCGCTTCGGCCGCGGACTGGCTGTTGTCGGCCAGGACAACCTGCGCCGGATCGTCCTGCGTGAGCGGGACCGGCCGGGTGCCGCGAACATCGGCCTGATCGACCTGACCGCCCGCTACGCCCTGGACTCCGGCTACCACGTGATCGTCGAAGGCATCCTCTACGCCGGCCACTACGGCAACATGCTCACCAAGCTGCGCACCGATCATCGCGGCCCGACCCACGGCTACTACCTGCACGTGCCGTTCGAGCAGAGCCTCGCCCGGCACGCCACCAAACCGATCGCGAGCGAGGTCAGCGAGCCGCAGCTGCGGGAGTGGTACCGGGAGCTCGATCTCCTGCCCGGCGCCGCCGAGACCGTCATCGGCGCCGACAGCACCTTGAAGGAGACTGTCGACCACATCATGCTCGACTCCGGCCTGGCTGACCTTCCCGCACTCGACCGTTGAGAGCCCCTGCCCGGTACGGACTGTCACAGGCGTGCGGCATCATCGGCAGATGGCCGCCACACCAGCCCCGCCTCCGGGGATGACGCCGGAAGAGCTCCAGCAGCAGGAACAGACCCTGGAGCTGATCAACAGTGAACTCGCGGCGCGTCTGGCGCGGCAGTCGGAGTCGGGCGCGAAGGTGGACACCAAGGCGATCTTCCTGGTGGGGTTCGCGGCCACAGCCGCTCAGTTCCTGGCCTCCCGGAACTTCGAGCCGTTCACCGGCGCCGCAGCCTTCATGGCATACGCGGTCGCCATCGGCTACGGCATCGCGGTCTTCAACCTTGCCGCGTACGAGGACCTCAAGCCACGGGAAACCCTGGACACCTACGCACGCGCGACGAAGGGCGCCACTCTGGGGGCGCTCGCCGGAACGAGGGTGGGCTTCTTCGAGAAGAACGATGCCCTGCACCAGAAGAAGACAAAACGCTGGACGATCACGCTGGCCGCTGTCGCAGCCGGGATCTTCCTCTCGACTGTCAGTCTCGTGCTGCACACTGACGGCCATGACAAACGCACAGAACCAGCAGAACCCGCCCCCACCTCCTCCGCCTCCCCCTCCGCCCCCACCCAGCCTCACTGACTCCCTCGCCAACCCGGCTCTCGTGGGCACGGAAAAGAGGAACGACGACAAGCCCGCGCGCAACAGGGCGGTCACCCCGAGACAGGGCATCGAGCGGCGCTGACCCGCACCGCGAGAAAGCGGCCCTCGCCTGTCGTGGCGAGACAGCACGAGACCCCGGGCATCTGTAGCCCGGGGTCTCTCTGTGCTCTGGGGTGTCCGACCGGTTCAACGACCCGCCGACGGAAGCGTCACGCCACTCATACCCGGCTCCAGCAGCACGTCCGGCCGGCCTGAGAGGTGCCCGTCTGGACGGCGGACCCAGTACCGGAAATGCGTGGTGACGGCCCGGTGATCCCGTTTAGCGTGATCTGGCTGGCGATCGTCAGCAGCATGTGGTGAACACACTGGAGTACCGATGGCACTGCCCGCACGGCTCACTGCCGCACTGGGACGACACCCCGACGACCTCACCGAGGACGATCTGCAGCGTGCGGTCGACAACCACATCCCTGAGAGCGTCGACCTCGACTGGAAGAAGGACTTCTACAAGGGCACCGACGCGGACAAGAAGGAACTCGCCAAGGACGTGTCCGCCATGGCCAACACCGCCGGCGGCATGGTCGTCGTCGGCGTCGACGACGGCAAGCAGGACCACGCCCACGCCCTGGCCCCCTTCGAGCCGGTTCCGGGCCGCGGCGAGGAGTGGATCCGTGCGGTGCTCGCGAACTGGATTCAGCCTGTCGTTCCCAACGTGGGCGTGCGACCGGTGAAGTCCACTGTTCATGAGGGGAAGATCTACTGGGTGCTCACAGTGCCGCCGAGCACCCAGGCCCCTCACGCGGTCGCGGCTCCGGGCAACGACTACAACTTTCGCGTGCACGTCCGGCACGGCACCACGACCCGCACCCTCGCCGAATCCGAGATCGCCCAGCGTTACCGTGACCGCTTCCAGGCCGCCTCCGACGACGTCGACCGCCTGCACCAGGTCGCCGGCGCAGGCTTCGGCTACCTGTCGGCCTACCTGACCAGCACCGCGCACGGCGGTAGCCCCAGGGCGACCTACTTCCCGGCCTGGGTCAGCCTGGCCGCAGTTCCGGCCGTCCGAGGCACCCACTCCCTGACCACTCAGGCTGACCGGGACGCGGCGTTCGACCGCTTCTTCAACCTCGCCACCGAGGGAGTTACCACCCGCGTGCAGCCGGACCGTCCCGTGCTGGTCGGCCGCCGACAGGTCCGCTTCGAGGGCGATCCCACTGGTCAGCTTCACCAGGACGGTGCCTTCTACGTAGCGCTGCCCCTCAACTTCCGGAGCGACCAGTTCGAATCCGACGGCCCCAAGCGGCTGTTCCAGCGCGGAATTGAACTCGACCTCGTGGCCCTGGTGCAGGCTGCCGCAGCTTGGGCGACAGAGACCGGAGCGGCGGGCGACGTGATGCTGTCCGCCGCGCTCCACCGCTTCGACGGCAGCGACGATCCTGTCCGCCTGGTCGTATCAGAGAGCGCCTTCCAACACGGCCCCGCGATGCCACTCCCTGCAACTCCTGCGCAGACAACGGGAGACCTCGCCGCCATCGTCATCGACAAGCGAGAGGCCGTCGTCGTGGCCTGCGCCCTCGTCTCCGACCTGCTGGCCGACATGGGAGCTCACCAGCCGTACGTCCTGACCCCCGAAGGCGACATCCTGACCGACCGCCTCAATGACGGCTTCCGCCACCAACTCACGGGCTGGGGCGTATGAAGGGGGGAGGCACCTGCCAGCCCGACATCACGAGACCCCGGGCTTGAAGAGGCCCAGGGTCCGGCAGATCGGCGAGCGGTCAGGAGGCTGTCTCAGTAGTCCTCCCGCTCGGAGGGCGGCCCGTACTGCTCGATGAGGTCACAGGTGCAGGTGCCGCCCTTGTGCAGGGTCTTCTCGCACTCGTCGTGGTGGTGCCGCACCGGCAGCCGCTTCGGCGGCGAGGGCTGCGCTGGTACACAGTCCGCGGGCCGGGCCGGGACCACCTGAGTGGCTGGCGCAGGCGCTGCGGCCTTTGCCCAGGGCACGCCCAGCTTCGCCAGGGCGGCTGTCCAGGATCAGTCTTTGTGATCAGTAGGCGGTGGTCTGGCCTGCGCTGATCAGTTCGTGGTGCGGCTGGGATCAGGTGATCGTGATGCCTCTGTACAGACAGTGGCGGTGGGCGCTGATCGTGAGGTGGGGTCTGAGCTGCAGGTTTGCCAGTTTTCTGGTTGGTGATCAGGCCGTGTCATCTGTGCTGTGCATGGTTCAGGTTCAGTGATCGTTGGTATGTGGTGGTGTCTGGACGAGCCCCTTGTGCCTGGGGCCGGGCATGGCTGTGAGGGTTGCACGCTTGGCTTGAGGAGCTGCTGGCGGATGAGCGTGCCTGGGGAAAGTGATGGCGGACGATAGCGGGCCGTTCTGGTGGCACTGTCCGCCTCGACCTTGACCGACGTCTCCTCACCGTTGATCCGGTATGACGGAAGGCGCCTCAAGCGCCTCCTCGTCGGGGTGAGCGCGCTTGGTCACAGGCTGGTTGTCTCCTCCTGCGCGGTGTTCCCGTCTTCGGCGGCATCGGGGGCGTCCTCGGTGCTCTCCGCGGTGCGGCGGTAGTAGGGGTGGGTGGAGTCCATCCTGCGGGCGAGGTGGAGGGGGGTGGGGGTGCTTTGGCGGACGTCGGAGGTGATGCCCTGGTTGGTCAGGACGGCGGCGATGGCTCCGATGAGGTCGCAGTCGGCGTTGGAGCTCTGGGCGATGACGGTGAACCGGGTGGCGGTGTGGGCGTAGCCGTTCTTGCTCTGGCTGCCGCTGTCGAAGCGTGTCTCGTCCTTGCCGAAGCGGCCGGCGGGGCCGGCGGCCCAGGTGCGGGGGACGTTGACGAGCAGGAGGTCGGGGTAGGTGACGGTGCCGTCGTCGGTGGCGAGTTGGAAGAGGCTGTTGGTGGTGTCGGTGGCGCGCCAGGTGCCGTCGCTGGTGCGCATGTGAGCCCCAGTGGGGCGGCCGATGCGTTCCAGGTCGCCGATGACGCGGACGGTGGCCAGGGGGCGTTGGGCGCGGGGGAGGCTGTGGCCGGGCAGCCAGGACGCCGGCCGGGGCATGCCGGGCGGCGGGTCCTGGCCCAGGGCTTCGTCGGTGAGGCCCGCCCAGATGTACTCGGCGGTGTCGCCGTCGACGTAGAGCACCGCGGGGGCGGGTGCGGGGAGTTGGGTGCGGGCGGCGATGAGGGCCTGCTCGACGATGTCCGCGGCGGCGCGGGCCTGGAGTGTCTCGTCCGCGGCGGCGCGGTATCCGCTGACGTCCCAGGCGAGGTCGGCGGCGTGCAGCGCGGTGGTGGCCGGGCTGTGGGGCTGCCACTGTCCGGCCTGGGGGCTGTAGGCCCAGACCTGCCAGGGGGTGTCCTTTCCGCCGGTGGGGCGCATGGCGGTGAGGGTTGCGGTGATCGGTGCCGGTTCGGTGGTGCGGCGCTTGCCGGGTGTGCGGCGTTGGGCGTGGCGGCGGACGTGGATGCCGATGTGCCACCAGTTCTCGAGCGGCAGTTTGCCGAACGCGGCACCGAGGCGGTGGTCGGTGGCGCCGATGCCGCTGAGGATCTCGCGCAGCACGTTCGCGGTCGAGTTGTCGAGGCCGCTCTGGCGGGAGGCGACCTTCTTAGCGCGGTACTTCTCGTTGTAGGGCTTGCCTTCCCGGGTGTGGGTGGGGACCGGCGGCGGGGCCTGCTTGATGTACTGGGAGGTCGCTGCGAGGCGCGCGAGAGCCTGTTTGGAGGGCCACTTGCCGTCCTCGGCTTCGGCCTTCTGGCGGGCTTCGACGCTCGGGTACCAGCGATCGGGGTCCCAGTCGGTCTCGCAGATCGCCGCGACGAGCGTGTCCTTGCGGGTGTGGGGGGCGAGCATCTGCGCCAGGTCCTGCTCGCGCTCCGCGCTGGTGCGCGGTCCGTGGCCGAGGGCACTGGCCTTGTCGTGGAGGAAGACGACCTCGATACGCCCGCCGACGGCGGGTTCGGCGACGCCTTCGACGGCCTTCCAGTCCTCGCCGGGGCCCCATTGGGCGGCGATCGCGGCCTTCACTCGGGCGCGGACCTCGTCGGTGCTCCACAGGACGGGGACGAGGAGGGTGCCCACGCCGGCGGCGTCCAGGGCGGCGGGGATCCGTTCGAGGGGGATCGGTCCGCTGACGCGTGAGCCGCTCTCGGTGGGCGGCACCTTGATGCCGGGGACCTCGATGAACACGGGGCTGCGGTGGCTGTACTTCTCGCACCGGGTGTCGATGGCCTCCTCGACGCGGCGGAAGAACTCCATGCCGTGTCCGCGGCCCAGGCCGGGGGTACGGACGCTGGCCGGGGCGACGGCCCAGACCGGCCCCGGGGCGGTATCGGCCAGGGCGTCGTCGGCGAGGTGCTCGGGGAAGGGCGGCACGTTCGCGCTCAGGCGGGGCAGGGCGGCCAGGCGGCGGCTGGCGGCGACCGCAGGGACGTTCAGGCGGCGCTTCCACGGCGGGCCGTCGGTGGCCGCGGCGACGATGAGCGGCTGGTCGGGGTTGGCCAGCAGGACGGTGGCGATACCCTTCCAGGAGGTGGCGAGGAGGGTGGTGGTGGCGTTCACGGTCAGCGCGTGGCGCCGGGAGTGCCCGCTGGCGGCGGTGCCGATGGTGATACGGGGCAGCAGGTGGCGCACGATGCCCTTGCGGTCGGGTTCGGCGGGCAGTTCGTGGCCGATCGCGGCTAGGCGGCCGTCGGTGCACAGGGCGAAACGGACGGGGGCGCCGTTGTTGCGGGGCCACTCGAGGGCGGCGAGTTCCTCGGCCAGGCGCCAGCGGGCGAGTTCGCCCGGCCACCAGCCACGCGAGCGCTTGCCCGCGCTCGGCGGCGGGGGCAGGACGGGGCAGCGGGGCTCGGCCCGGGCGAGGAGTTCGGCCAGTTGTTCGCCGATGCGCTGGCCGTCGGGGCCGGGGACCACGGCTTCGGTCCAGAAGCGGAACACGTCGCGCCGGTCCTCGGCGCTGATTGGCGCCGCGCACAGGAGTTCGTAGCAGCCGTCGTTCCACTGCCAGCGCGCCCAGGTGCCCGCCGCCGCGCGCAGGACACACTCCAGCGCCCGGTAGGGCGGCTGCACGTCCAGACCGGTGCCGACGTTGCGCTTGTACTCGCGCGAGAGCTCCATGGCCAGGTCCATGACGGGGGCGTCTGGCCGGTAGGCGATTACCTCGCCCAGGTCGGCGGGAGCGGTGCGGAACTGCAGCAGGCGGGCCTGCTTGCGGGCGACGCTGTCGAGCGGGCGGCTCATGCGTACTCTCCCAGGTAGGCGTCAAAGCCCGCGCGCAGCGCGGGGAGCAGGTGCTGGGCGTGGGCGTACTCGGCGATTTCCTCGATGGTGTGGCCGTAAGAAGCGCCGAGCTGGGCGAGGTCGTCCTGCGGGGACTGCTCGAGCAGCCCGCGGATCAGGGTGGGCAGGTCGGATCCCCAGGTGGGGTCGTGGAAGGCGCCGTCGATGAAGTGGAGCTCGACGTGGGTCTGCCCGCGGCGTCCGCGGCCTGCCAACTGGACGCTCTGCCCGAGGAGGGTGGCGACGAGTTCGTACTTCAGCTCGTCGGGCAGGGCGGAGAAGCGCTTGGGGGCGTTGAGGTTCAGGCGCAGGTGCGCGTCGGCCGCCGCGCGGGCCCGGGTCAGGACGGCGACGGGGTCGTCGCCGGGCACGGTGTCGCGCCAAGCCCGGGCGGCGACGCTGGCCGCCAGCACCGCCGGGTCGTCGGCCGGCATGACCGGCCGCACACCCATGGCGATCAGGGTGATGGCCGACACGGCGACGCCCTCGAACACGGTCAGCACGTTCAAGCCCCGCTCGGTGCGCGGCAGCGGCGAGATGAGCACCTCGCCGTCGCGGTCCGCCAGCTCCGTGAAACGGTCGCGGGTGAGCTGGCCGATCGCGTCGCAGACCGGCGGCAGAGAGAGGTCGGGGGTGTCCGCGACGGCGACGTAGATCCGCAGCCGCCGCCCGAGGGCGAGCGCGGTGTCGTACAGGGTCTGGGCGAACAGGCGGGCCTGCCGGTAGGAGTTGACGGTGATCAGGGCCCGCGCGCGATGCCGGGTGCGCGCCTCCGCGGCAAGCCGGTCCAGGTCGCGCACCAGGCCCGGTGCATAGCCGGCGGCCAGTGAGATAACCCGCTGGTCGCGTTCGCGGTAGGGGGTGCTGCCGACGGCCAAGAGCTTTCCGCCGACGACGGGGGTGCTGTTGAAGATGGTCAGGCCGCCCGGGAGGGTGTCGGGCATGGCCCAGTCGGGGCGGGCGAGCAGGTGGGTGCGTGCCGCGCCCGGCATGAAGCCGGTGGCGGACATGCCCAGGACAGTACGCTGGCGGCCGCTCAGGGCGAGGGAGACGATGCTGCCGAGGAACTGCGTCTCGGTGTGGGGGTCGGCGCGCAGCACCTCCATCTTCAAACTCGCGTGACTGCCGGGGTCGTCCAGTCCCTCGAAGCGGAACCCGCCCAGCTGGCGGCCCAGCGGGCCGAACGGGACGACGGTGCCGGCGCCCTGGTGGCCGATCGCGTCGGCGAGTTCGGAGGCCGCGTCGATGCCGTGCCCGGCGAGCTCGCCGGCCCTGTCCGTCAGGCTGAACATCGTGTGGACGATGGCCGTCAGCCACGTCTTCATGATCAGCGCGTGCAGGACGCCCGCGGTGACCTCGGTGCGCGTGGGCGCCCGCACCTGCTTCGGCCCGCCGCCGCGCTGCGCCGGCACCGTGGATTCGGCAGGTGCTCCGTCGGCTCCACCCTCGGTGGCGCAGAAGGCGGGCAGTGCGGCGGAGATGATCTCCCGCAGTTCGTCCTTGAGGGGGCCAAGCTGCCACTCCCCGCCCTCGTCGATCGTGAGCATCCGCTCCAGCACGTCCGGGACGGGCAGCAGCCGATCCGGCAGGACGGCGCAGGAAGGGCGGTCACCCGGCCGGGTGGCCACACGCGGGAGCAGGGCCTGCAGACGGTCGGCCTGCTCGGCGGTGGCCGCAGCGTCAAGGTCCACCCCGATCAGGTTCTCCAGCAGATACCGGTCCCACTGATGAGGCTGATACCAGCGCTTGCGGTTCTGCAGGACCTGCCGCGTCCGGCGCGGGTCCTGCCCGCGGGCCAGGGCCCGCGCCTGGGCGACCTCGGTGCAGACCTCCTCCCCGGCCACCAGGTCGAGCAGCTGCTCGGCCAGGAACACCGCCCGGGTCAGGGGCCGACGGACGGCCACCGCCAGCCGCGGCGGCGCCTGGTGCAGGCTGTCGCGAATGCGCCGCAGCACCGTGGTCGGGCGGGAGCGGGACGCGAGCTCCAGCACGCCGCAGTCGTCGAACCCCCGCGCCTGGTAGGCGTCGACCTCGTCGACGACCACATAGGACGCCAGGCGCAGAAGAAACTCCCGCACACTGATGCTGTTGCGGACCTCCCCGTCGACCTCCACCGGAACCTTGATCATCCCGGACTGGAAGCAGGCGTGGGTGGTCACGATGATCCTGGCCGTCGTCGCGGCCTCGACGTGGGAGAACTTCCCGCAGGACGACACATACGGGCACAGCGCCCGCTCCGGCTGGCCGAAAGCATCCGACGCCGCGACCGTGCACGGCTCCCTGCCGCCCTCGAAGGCGTCGCGTCCCTCGAGCTGCGCCTGCGCGGCGCATCCGTAGGCGGAGTTGTTGACGAGGAAGTCGATACTCGCCGAGGCCTGCACCAGCGGCACGCCGGTGCCCTCCAGCTTCGCGGCGGAGCGCAGCGCGAAGTTGTACCGGCTGTTGGGGGCGATGAACGGCGTGGCCGTCTCCTTGACACCCGCAGCCCGCAGCTCCTGCTGCAAGGTGGAGGCCTCGCCGTAGACGTCGCCGTTGTCGCTGACCACCAGCACGATGGTGCGGCCCAGGCCCGCCTGCTGGATCGCCAGCCCCCGGCCGAAGACATTCTTGCCCACGCCCGGGGGCGCACTCAGCAGGTGCATCCGGCCCGGCGGCAGGACGACGGGTTCCAGGGGGCGCTGCCCGCCACCGATGGTCCCGCGCAGCAGCAGCGCGATCTGCTTCTCGCGGAAGGCCGGGCCCTTCATGCCCTGGTCGGTGTCCCGACTCTGCCAGCCGAGTTCATCGGCGTCCACCACCAACTCCACCGACGGTGCGGTCACGACCCGAGGCGGCTTGTACACCCCCTGCTCGTCGGGGAAAGCGAGCTGGACCCGCCCACGCGATGTCGGCGCCGACCAGCCCGATCCGCTCGCAACCCGCAGCAGCCGCCGGCGCCTGGCCGGCGCGAGCAGGCGTTCGGCGACGTCCGAAGGGTCCTGCCCGTGAGCCGGCAGCACTTCAAGCGCCCGCCCCCGCTCGCTGTACCCGAGCGCGTAGAGAGCGGGCAGCGGGTCGTCCGCGTCCGGGGTGTGGAAGACGTCGTAGACGGTCCGTTCGACGTGGTGCAGCAGCGCCTCCCCCCGATGGCGGGTGCCCAACAGCGCGCCGAGGCGCTGCCTGTCCGCCTCCGACCACTGCTCCCAGCCCGCCACGGCACGCGGCGCGTGCCCGCTCAGCAGGACATGGGCGTCCGCGACGCGCACCACCTGCCGCCCGTCGCGGAACCGGGCGGGAAGAAGATACTCGGCCAAGGCCAGAGCCCCGGCAAGCGTCCTGCTCACGCCCCCTCCACCTCCGCCACCAGGTCGGCATCGGTCAGCACGCGCGCCCCGCTGTTCCGCACCACCCGGCGCAGCAGCGGCAGGTATCCCCGCAGGTGCTCAGGCACCACGAAGCACAGCTCGCCGGGCCCCTCGGGATCCTCGCGCAGCTTCTGGGCCAGCCCGTACGGGTCGGCCCAGGTCTTGACGTCGACGCGCCACGCCCTGGACCGGCCGGGACGAGTGACATGCAGGTCATAGGCGTCGCCGAACGGCCACAGCCGCACCTCCGCGCCCAAGGCGACCAGCTGGTCGCGCAGCTCGACCTCCAGCAAGCCGGGGAGCGTCACCCACAGCCACAGGGCGTAGGGCAACGCCACGTAGCCCTCCACGGGCAGCAGCTCCGGCACGGTGCGCAGTTCGCCGCACGGGGCCAGGCGCCAGCCCACCCCCGCAGTCAGCTCGGCCCGGTACCGGGCGCCCAGCAGGCTGTGGCGCTCGTCCTCGCACTCGACGTCCACCACGCCGTTGGGGCGGTAGGCGGCCCGCATCGTCCATCTGCACATCGGACACGCTGCCCACAGGCCGCCAAACTGCCGCGTGGTGGAGATACCGGTGTACGCGCCCAGCTCGACCAACGCGGTGTTCCGGGACAAATCGCGCCGCGTCAGGACGGGTGTGCGGACCATCGCCTCCCGGCCCCGGGTGTACGCCTCGAAGCCGGCGGCCCTCAGCGCGCGGAAGACGGCGTGCTGGACGGTCTCGCCGGAGATCCGCGACAGCCCGGTACTCACCGGCAACATCCCCACCGCCCGCAGCAGGCTGTGCAGATGGCGGATGTCGGCACCGATCCCCGGGGCCTGGTGGCCGTGCTCAGAGGCCTCCACCGCGAGCCGGTGCAGCGCCGAGCTGGGCATGCCGTCGTCATCGAGCAGCCGCAGCTCGCCGAGCACTGATCCCTGGGGCCGTCCCGGCAGAAGGTCGGCCACCAGGCTTCCACGGAGCCGACGGGCGAACACCTCGTACGACGGTGCCTGCTCAAGGACCCCGAACGAGCGCACGTAGCGACCATGGCACTCCATCAGCAGCCGCATTCGCCCCTGTGCCTCGCCCTCACTGCTGCTCAAGGCCAGCGCCGCGACCACGCAGGCGTCGAGCGCTGCGCGCTGGTCCCCGTCGAGTTCTTGAACGGCCGCTGCCGTCCCGGCCATCACCGACACCCCGGTCCCCCCCCGTACCGCATCGAGCCCATGCCGCAACCTCAACCCCTCCGCCCCGCGGGAGGGCACGGGAGTTCGGGGCCCTTCACCCGATCTGGTGATCCCGGTCCGACCTGTTTCGAACAAGCGATCTATGCAGGTATGGGCGTGATCGACTTCCCCGACAACCTGGTGCAGAAGCAAGGCGCCTGGAACGCCACCTATGACACGCTCGCCGCACCCCGCCCCGCCGACGTGTTCGCCCTTGCGCGATCCGACCTCGCAGGGGGTCAGTGGCCGGTCGCCTGGTTGACGGCGCTGCGGATGGCCATGTCTACGGCGCGCTCACCCGCAAGTTCGTAGTAGAAACGGGCGCTGCCGGGGTGGTCTCGCAGTACACCGGCGACGATCCGGGCTGCTTGGCCGTGCAGGCGGCGCAGCCAGTCGCGGGTCGCGATCTGCTGGTCGAACTCGTTGGACGCCTCGTCCCAGGTGCACATGCCGCGGGCGGCCTCTTCCAGGAGGTCCCACTGCTCTTCTTTGGCGGCATGTCGGGCGACGCCGCGTAGCCAGGCGATGGCCCGCTTGGACTCGTTCCAGTGTGGCCAGCCGGTTCCATCGCCCCGGACGTGCCCGGTCATCGCCTGCACCATGGTGCGGGTCTGCTCGGGGTGGTCCAGCAGGAGCGGCGCGGTCGTCTCCATATCCAGGTTGGGAAGGACGTCGAGGTAGAGCTCGTAGTCGTCGCCGTGGTCGGCGGCCAGGGCCAGCAGCTGGCGGGCGGCGTTGGTGTCTTCCTCCTTGGCGGCCGCCAGGAGCTGTTGGGCCCGTGCGACGGGCAGGTCGATCTGCGGTGCGGTCTCCTGCTCGACCACGTCGAGGAAGTCGGCGATCGTCGGGGGGCGCTGGCGCGGATCGCGGTAGGTGCACCGCCGGACGACGCCTCGCCAGGGTCCGGACGGCAGCAGCGGCACGTTCACCTCCGGCGGGAGACCGGTGAGTAGCCAGCCGATGACCTTGCCCAGGCTGTAGATGTCGCTGGCGGGTGTGGCGTTGTGCGGGTCGACGGACAGTTCGGGGGCGCCGAACTCGGCGGTTCCGATCGCGGTGCCGGTGCGCTTGGGGTTGGTGGTCTGCCCGCGGGGACGGCGCACAATGCCCCAGTCGCCGAGGACCCAGCGGCCGTCTAGGAGCAGGATGTTGGCGGGCTTGATGTCGCGGTGCAGGTAGTCCAGGCGGTGGGCGTCGGCCAGGGCGGAGGCGACCGCGTCGACCAGGGCCCTCAGCGCGGCCGGATCGTGCTGCAGTTCGGGCTGGAGGCGTTCGGCGGTGCTCTGGGCCATCGGCATGACGAACCACTCGGCCCGAGGGCTGAAGTCGAGGACCGGCATCACGTGACAGTTGGTGCCGAGCTTCTGCGCCACCTCGATCTCGCGCAACATCCTCGCGGTCAGGTTCTCACGTAGCGAGCGGGGCTTCTTGAAGGCGACGACGGTCCCGGTCGCCTTGTGCACGGCCTCGTGGACGATGCCCATGCCGCCCTTGCCGTCCGGGAGCGGGAACTTCTCCAGGGCGTAGTCCTTCTTCACCCCGTGGGCGAGGCGGCGCACCTCGGCGTAGGCGTCGGCGGCCGGCGGCTCGGGGTCCGGGGCGGCCGACGAGGCGGCGGCCGCGTGGCCGGTGACCTTCACCAGCACGGGGTGGACGACATCGGCGTCGTTCGTCGGCCGCACCCCCAGCAGGTACGCGGGGCCGCCTGCCGGGTTCTGGATGAGTCCGAGGACGTCGCCGAGTTGCATCTCGGCGACCATGTCGCTGGTGCGGTCGGCTGTGTCGAGGGCGTGCAGTTCCACGCCGACACCCGAGCCGGCCCGCCCCGCCACCAGGACGGTGTCGCCTCCGCCGCGAGCGAGGTGTCCCGGGTAGGACACCGGGGTCAGCATCCAGTCCTCATGTGGTCCGGCGCTGGTGCTGACGGCGAGGTCGACGACGGCGCTGTGTCCGCCAGCGGCGAGGAGGAAGCGACGCTCGCCGAGCCAGGCGGCTGAGCGGACCGCCGCGTCGAAGTCGAGGGCGAAGCGCTGCTGGTTACCCACCTGCTCGTCGAGTCGCGTGAGCGCCAGGGTCGAGCCGGTTCTGGTGCCGAGCGTCGCTCCGGACCCGGACAGGACCCACACAGTGGAGTCGGGGCCGAGCAGCAGGCTGGCGTTCGCCTCGAATCCGCCGCCGACCGCATGCAGCACGCCGTTGTGCCACTGCACCACGGCCGGCCCGCACAGTACCCACATCGAGCCGTCCGCCGGGACCGCAGCGTCACCGTGTACGCCGGGCAGGGGCAGCCGCCACCTGGTCCCGCCCCGCTGCAGGTCCACTTCCGCAACACCCGCCTCGGTGGTGATCAGCGCGCGCTCGGCGGACTCCCAGGCCATCCCGGACGGTCGCGCCGGCCAGGACTCGCCGGCCAGGACGACGCAGAGGCCGACGCCTGCCGGCGTCCGGGACGGCACGCTCGGCGTCGCGGCCGGGCGGGCCGCCAGGGCCAGCGCCGGGGCGGGCTCCGAGGGTTCCTGCAGCAGGAGTTCGTGCAGCGGGGTGTGCGGTGGTCGTGGCGGCCGGAAGGCCGCGCGGATCAAGGCGGTGAGCGGGGCGAGGTCGCAGACGGCGGCCTCGAGATGGTCCCGGTCCAGGAGGACGCCCTGCGCCTGCAGAAGGGCGCTCACCTCGGCGCCGATCTCCTGGCCTGTGGCCCTGGCGCAGATCAGGACCCATCGCACTCCCGGCTCGAGGCCGCGCTCGCGGGCGGTCATCGCGACGCGGGCCGTGGTGACCGCGTCCTCGCCCACTGCGGTCGTCACGGTGATCGCGTAGTCGCGTCCGGCGAGCTCGAAGAACACGGCCGGTTCGTAGGGCGCGCGGTAGACGAGCGTCGCATCAGGGTCGGTACGCCGGATCAGCGCCGCCACCACGTCGACCAGGAGCCGGTGGCGGTCCTCCCCCGGCAGCTCGTCGCTGTGGGCCTGGCCGTACTCGGCCAGCAGTTCCCGTACGTCTTGCATCGCCCCGCCCGTGGGTCGTGCCTGCCCGGGCGCCGCGCCCGCCGGGGCGATTGTCCCGTACGGCCCCGGCGCGATGCGCGCAATCAGCCAGATCAGCGGACGCACCGTCCAGCGCGGCACCAGATGCCAGGAGGCTGGCGCACCCGGGCCGCCGCGCTTCGCCCCGGTCAGCCCGGCGGCTGGCCGGGGCACAAGTAGCTGGCGCGCCGGTGCTGTCCTCCCGGTGCCGAGCCCCACCAAGGGGTGAGGCGGGAGAGTCCCGCCGGACGGAGATACCGCTGTGATCGTCCGACTCCTGGGTGACCCGCTCGCCGGCGCGTGCTCACGACCACCGACGCCCCGTGGGCCGGAGGCTGGCCCACGGCTGGTGTCTCCGACTGGGGCCTGTATATCCCGGTGCACCGCGACCTGGCGACCGGCACCGTCCTGGCGGAGGTCCGGGTCACCCTCCCGCGCCGCCGGTAGCGCCCCGCCGCTGACGCACGAGACCCCGGGCCCTGTCGGCGGGCCCGGGGTCACACGGCGGCGGGGAGCGGTCGGAGGTTGTCCCAGTTGCTTTCCCGCCCGGAAGGTGGGGCGAACCGCTCGGTGGCCAGCCAAGTCGGCCCTGCCCGCGAACAGAAATCGGCCGCGACTGTCAGTGGCGGGATTCATACTGACTGATCAAGCCACAACGCGTGGTCGCACCTGTCTCGTGTGGCACAGGTGCCGCGCTGCGCGGATCAGACAAGGGCAACCTGGCCCTTGGAGGGGAGTGCCATGCTGGTGACGTCCGTGGAGATCGAGGCGTTCCGCAACATCACGAACAAGCAGACCATGGCGGTCGACCCCGAGGTCACGTGCCTGATCGGCAAGAACGAATCGGGCAAGACGACAGTTCTCAAGGCTCTGCATCGGCTGAACCCGGCCAACAACGCCGACGACTTCCACGTCACCACCGACTACCCACGGCGGGACTTGTCCAGGCACCGACGCACGAAGGATCTCGACACGGTCGCTCCCGTGACGGCCGTCTTCAAGCTGGAAGATGCGGACTTCGACGCGATCGAGGAACTGGTCGGCGTACGGCCGCCAGCGAAGGCGTACGTCACGGCATCCCGCCTCTACGACGGCAGCCTCCGAGCCGATGTCCACTGCGCCCTCGAGGACGTCCTGGCGGACGTCTTCGAAGAGGCAGGCGTCGACGATGAGGACGACCAGAAGGCCATCACAGGGGATCACACGACCATCGAGGCCGTGAGCGCCGCGGCGAAGGCCCACGCCAAAGAAGTCGGCGCCGGCAAGAAGACGGCCCGGGTCAAGGCGATCGAGAAAGTCCCGGCCGAGCTGGAACGGCGCAAGCAGTACGTCGAAGGGAATCTCGACGACGATGAGCAGGACCAGCTGATCGAGCTGCTCCCGAAGTTCTTCTACTTCTCCAACTACGAGATGCTCCCTGGCGACTGCGACCTCCACTCACTCGCCGAACGCGCGAGGAGCCGGCAGTGGGAGCGCGGGGACGAGACCATGATGTCTCTGCTCCGACTTGCAGGGGAGGGGCCGGAGGACTTCCTGGACGAGGACTACGCCAGCCGCAAGGCGGAGCTCCAGGCCGCCAGCCTGGACCTGAGCGCTCAGGTCTTCGAGTACTGGAAGCAGAACGAGGACCTCACGGTCGTCTTCGACACCGACCTGATCCCCATGCCTCCGGACGTCAACGGCCAGCCGCAGCCCCACCACCGGCTGCTCAAGATAGAGCTGCGCGATGACCGGCACGGCGGCGTGGAGACCAACTTCTCCACCCGCTCCACAGGCTTCCAGTGGTTCTTCTCCTTCCTCGCCGCGTTCAGTGCCTACCGCGACACCGATGAGCGCGTCGTCGTCCTGCTGGACGAACCGGGCACCAGCCTGCACGGCGAGGCCCAGGGCGACTTCCTGCGGTACGTCTACGGCGAGCTCGGGCCCAACCAGCAGGTCCTCTACACCACCCACTCCCAGCACATGATCGACCCCACGCGGTACGAGACCATGCGCGCCATCCACGACCAGGCGACCCGCACAGACCCGAGCCTGGGCGTGGTCATCACCTCAGTCAGCCTGTCGGCCGACCCCAAGACGATCCTGCCGGTGGAAGCGGCGCTCGGATACTCCGTGGCGCAGCACCTGTTCCTCGGAGCCGGACCCCTCCTGGCCGTGGAAGGCAGCAGCGACTTCGTCTTCCTCATGCGCATGTCCGACTATCTGGTCACTCAGGGCCGCACCGGTCTCGACCCCCGGCTGGCCATCATTCCGGTCGGCGGCATCGGCAACATGCCGGCCTTCATCGCCGTCATGGGACGCCGACTGTCCGTCCGGGCGCTCATCGACGGAGCCGAGACCACCAAGGTGACCGCCAAGGTCCTCAGCGCTGCCGAGGCGGCCGAAGTCGACACGTCCCACATCACCGTCATCGGCCAGCTCGACGAGCTCCCGGACACGGCCGACATCGAGGACCTGTTCTCCACCAAGGACTACCTCTGGCTCTACAACAAGGCGACCGAGGTGACCATCAACGAGGAAGACCTGATCACCCCCGACACGCCCCTCCCGATCCTCAAGCGCATCGGGATCGCCCGAGAGCGTCAACACAAGCCCCGGGACTTCGACCACGTCGGCCCCGCACACCAGCTCACCCGCGACAAGGACGCCTTCTTCGAGCAGGTCGATGCCGAGACCCTCGACCGCTTCGAGACGGTTTTCAAGAAACTCACCGCCTGAACCTGCAGACAGCACGAGACCCCGGGAATCTGCCATGACGTCCCGGGGTCTTCTCTGTGCTCTGGGGTGTCCGACCGGTTCAACGACCAGCCGGCGGGAGTGTCACGCCCACTCCAAGCCCAGCTCCCGCAGCGCGTCCAGCTGCTCCGCCGTGAGCTTGTCCCGCCTCGTTTTGGTGTTGGAGATCCATACGCCCAGCTTCACGGCCACCGGCTCTGCCTCGCCGTCAACCGCGATCTCCTCAGCGTGGCTGCGGGGTACGGGCCGGTCCGCGCCTTCCCTCTCCACCCACTGCGTGAGGGCTGCCAGGCCGCGTTGGAACGCCTGCTGCGCCTTGCTCGGGCCCTTCGTCGCGCGCTCTGCTGCCGGGGCGGGAGACGGGGCCTGGTCGGGCTGCACCCCCAGCGCTGTCAGTCGCTCCCGCTGCTCGGGCAGGAGCTGCGCCCAGGTTCCCGGCTGCTTCTGCCGCTTCAGCCACTTGCCGAGGTCGTCGCCCTCGAACAGCACCCCGGGTTCGATGGCCGGCAGGACGCCGTCGGCGTCGACCAGGTCCGCGAGGACGCGGTAGTGCCGCTGCCAGTCCAGGGGCCACGGGCAGTTCCAGTCCTCATCGATCGCGGCTAGCTGCTGCGCGCGCTCCGCCGCCCGCTCCTCGTTCTTGCCCAGGCCGCCCTTGCGGCGCAGGTTGGCCATGTGCTGCCCGATGGGCACCATCGCCTCGCCCTCGCCCCACACCGCGTCCTGACGCGGAGCAAGGTGGCCGGTGGCCCGCCGGTAGGACCGGAGCGCGGCGAGCTTGTTCTCCCAGGCTTCCTCGCCCGGTTCCCAGACCATCCCGGCCTCCGGGGCGTCCAGCAGCGTCTTGCGCCGCTCCTCGAGCTCACCGGCCCGCAGGGCCTTCCGCTGCTGATGGACCCATCGGCCAAGCGGGAAGTCCTTCGTGACCCCCACCTCGACCTCCACGTCGTACGGGACGGCGTGGACGCCGGTGATCTCGTTCTCCGCCCGCCAGCGGATGAGGGCCTGGTAGCCCTCCAGCCACACCAGCGACTCCGGCCGGTAGACCCGGGTCCGCAGGAACGCCGCGATGGTCGCCGCGTCGCGGGGGCTGGAGAAGTGGAGCAGGGCTGCTTCGGCGGAGGCCTGGGTGTCGTCGTCCTCTTGGTCCTCGCCGTCGCTCTCGCCGCCGGCCCCGACGATCCGCCCGTCCTCATCGCGCTGGAGGTGGACCTTGCGCTTGCCGCTGGTGAGCGCACGGGAAGCGAGCTGCTCGACCAGACGTTCGTCATGCGAACGCAGGCCCTGCAATACGGCTACAAGGGGGCGGAAGCTGGCGCTGGCGACCATGTCGGTGGGGTCCTCATTGGGCTCCAGGAACACCGGCACGATGATCCTGGCGACCTTGGTGGAGCCGTCCTTGTTCAGCCGGAGCGCCCGGCCGATGTTCTGCACGATCTCGACCTGGGAGCCGCGGGTGTCGGCGAAGCAGACGGCTTCGACTCCCCGCTCGCCGGTGATGTCCACCCCCTCACCGAGCACGCGAACGCTGGCGAGGAACGCGCGGTGGACCCGGTGCCCGGCCGCGTCGATGCCGTTGGCGAACTGCCGCAGGACCTCGCGCCGCTCGGCTACGAGGTGGTCGCCGCACAGCCACGCCGACCACACGCGGTCCGGCGGGACGTGGCGGCCAGCCTCCAGCTCGTAGAACTCCGCGTCGATCGACGACTTCGGCAGCTTGTCTGCGACTTCTCATTTCGGTGTCACCAGTTGTTCTCATCTGGATGCCATGCATCTCTACTACTCAGGGCGCAGAAGCGGGGACATCTAGATGAGAACAACTGGTGACACCGTGTGAGAATCCCTAGCGCTTTGAGATGAGAAGGCCGTAGGGGTAGGTGCCTGAGCTGCGGTTTTATTGGCTCACTGTGCTGCCTGAGTGCTACGTTCCGCGCATCCTGAAGACCTCCACGTGCGCAGGGAAGACCATCAGTGGCGTCCCCGTCCGGAAGGTCGTCAGGACAGACCCCCACGCGGGTGGGGAGAGCGGCAGCCTGGGCGGGAACGGCGACGTACTGCAGGACGCACCCCCAAGCGTGGGGAAGGCGCGGACGAGGCGTTATTGACCTACCACTTGGAAGACACTGTCATCGATCAGCCAAACGGCGACGGCATGGAAGACCCCACAAATATGAGGAAGCCCCTTACTGAGCCGAGGTTACGAAGCTCCGCGATCAGGCTGTCGTTAGCCTATCCGGAGTCGGTCGTCTGCTCGATATTCCAAGCCAGCGAGCGGTCGATCAGTCTCGCGAGAGTCAGCCGCGCCGGTTCTCGAGGGCTGAGGTGAGCCAGTCCATGGCCTGCATTCCGGCGACGACGAGTCGACTCGCGTCGAGATGCGAGGGCGTTTTCAGCTGGTGAGCCATCTTGTTGCGTGTAGTGAAGAGCAGACCGAGTTCGGCCCACAGGGCGGGCCTGTCGACATCGAGCGACTCGCCGATCACTGCGTCCGCAACCGGGCCGTAGAGATCGATCGCCGATCCGTGGATCTGCTGCAACGACCGCAGACTGGGGGAGGAGCCAGCAGGCCGGCACGACTGTAGGGCCTGCTTCGCAAACGTCTCCGCCGCGATCGCAGCCAGCATGACCGCCATCCCCGGTTGGGGGCTGCTGGTCGACTGCGTCAAGTACCGTGCCTGCGACATCAGCGCACGCGGCGGTGACACACCGTCCTGCAACGCGCTCAGAGCCGCCTCAGCACGCAGCACTGGTGCGCCCCTGACCATGGGGTATCCGGGACTCAGCGGTTCGGATACCGCCAGATCAACACCGCGGGTCGTATCCCGAGCGGTGAGGGACAACATCCTCGGTATGTCTCCCACCATGCCGACATGAGGCTGTTCCACCCGTAGGGCATCAGACAGACGCGCGGCGCCGAATCGTATGGCTGCGACCGCCGCTTTCAGCTCGTCTCTAACCCTCGAACCGCCGGCGTCGGCCGGGATGCGGAACTTCGTGTGTGCCGTGAAGACGGCCGGACCCAGTGCCGTCGGCGTGCTGGCGTCCGCGCCCGACCAGCTGGCATACCCCGCCGTGGCAGAGCTGCCATCGAACTCCGGGAAGGCCAAGACCACGTCGAAGGTGCCCACGCACATATGCAGAGGCTGCCCGGCCAGAGCGGGCTCGATCTCGCCCATGCGGCCGATGGTCGGCTCGCTGGACGCCTGGAAGAGAGCATCGATTCGAATCTCATGCATAGGAGATCAATGATCCACCAACCTTCAGGGCATGAGCGTCCCATGCGGCGCAGCATTTTCCGCGCGTCATGTCCGTGACCGCTCGGATGCTGCAGCACACGCTGTGACCGGGAGCGTATCCAGATGATGCCCCGTTGCTTTCCCCCCGGGAGGAGTGATGCGCGGACACGCTGGGTTCATGGCGTACAACTAGGGTCAGGTTTGGCGACCGATGCAGGTAGGCCGGTTTTGGTGTCTGGGGGGAGTGGGCCATGGGGGGCGACTGGCAGATCGCCGAGCGGGAGCGCGGCTGGTCGTCATCGGACGGATGAATATGTGCCGACTGCGTCGGCGACGAACATCTGGCCGCTGCCCTGCGGGCTGCTCAACAACCTACCGGTAGTTCGTTAAATCCGGCGGTGGTGTGGGTTGACGACGGGTCGGGGTGGTCGTAGGCCGGTGGTAGGAGTCAACCGCTCTGCTGGGGGCTGAAGATGACTGCTCGCCGTCCGTGTCCGCCCGCGCCGGGGCCGCTGGAGGACTACGCAGCCCGGTTCGACGACCTCTTCTTCAGCCTGGCCCAGCGGCGGGGCTTTCGCGAGTACCTGACCGGACTGCTGGCGCCGCGGGAGCGGAACAAGACGATCACCTGCCTGGCCGGGGCGGAGCCAGTGGCCGGTGCGGGGAAGCCGGGGGTGCAGCGGCTGCAGTTCTTCCTGTCCGAGTCGCCCTGGGAGGCCGAGCAGATCAACGACCGGCGGCTTGAGCTGCTGCGCGAGGAGCCGGCGACGGCTCCGCACGACGGCGGGGTCATCGTGATCGACGACTCCGGGGACCGCAAGGACGGCACCGCGACCGCGAATGTGGGCCGGCAGTGGCTGGGCCGGCTGGGCAAGACGGACAACGGCATCGTCACGGTGACCACGGTGTGGACCGACGGCCGCGTGTACTACCCGCTGCACGCGACTCCCTATACCCCTGCCCACCACTTCGCCCGCGGCCGGTCCGATCCGGCTTTCCGCATGAAACCCCAGCTGGCCGCTGCCCTCGCTGCCCGGGGCAAGGAAGCGGGCTTCGGCTGTCGGGCGGTGGTCGCCGACTGCGCCTACTCCGTCAGCGACACCTGGTATCTGGCGCTGCGCGAGGCCGGCCTGGCCTACGTGGTCGCGCTCAAGCCGCACCGCGGCACCTGGGCTCCGGCCGACCAGCCGCACACTCCCATCGAGGCCGCCCATACCCTGACCTGGCGCGATGCAAGGCGTCCCGGCGACTGGACGCCCGTTGAGCGTCACTTCCGCGACGGGCACACCGAGACCTGGTGGGCCGCCGATGCCCGCCTGGGCGGCTACGGCCCCGACTCACCCTGCCGACTGGTCGTGGCCACCACCGATCCGGCCGCCCTGCCGGAGAAGGCCACCTGGTACCTGGCCACCAACCTGCCCCACCCCGACGCACCATACGCCGCCACCAGCCCGCACCCGCCCGCCGATCTGGCTGAGATCGTGCGCCTCTACGGCCTGCGGCCCTGGATCGAGCAGAGCTACAAGCAGATCAAGGACGAACTGGGCTGGGCCGACTTCCAGGTCCGCTCCGACCGCGCCATCCGCCGCCACCAGACCCTGGTCAACTGCGCCTTCTCCTTCTGCTGGGACCAGTGGTTCACCCCACCCGGCCCCCTGGACGCCACCGCGCCGGACCCCTGCCCCGACGAGGGGCCAGAGAGGGGGACCAGGCCCGTCCCACCAGCACCAACAGCCCTGCTGGCCCAGGGCATTACGCGCCATCCGCTCCTGGCTCACCCCCGCCATCACCCTCAACCTATGGTGGCGAGCTTGGACGGACAAGGACCCACCCTCCGAGCTCCAAGCCCTGATCGACGCGGTCAACACCGGACACGGCATTGACCTCTACCGCCGGATTTAACGAACTACCGGTAACGTGCCATGCTCAGCCGGTCGCTGGCCAGCCTATCCGCTATCAGTCACGGAAAATGAAACGTCCTGCCGACTCCATCGGTGGGCCGTCGCGAAGTGTCGAGCTTAACGCAAGGAATCAAGGAAAACTTGCGGCGGAAGATATGAATGACGCTCGATGTAGTGAATCACCAAGTTTGGTGCCACATATGAAATACCTGTAGAGGATTTTACAATTATCTCAGCGGATCCGAGACGAAACTCCTTCCCCGTAGGATAGGTGAGGACCTGTGAACCGGATCGAAATAGACAAAACTGGCACGTGTGATACCCCCTAGATAGGCCCGTGTGGAAGGTCGCCAAATATTTTAGTTTTTCAACTGCTGAAACGGGGGTGTGACCCCGGGGGAAGAACGGATTCTGCCAACCCAGCCATCCCACATTCATCGCGTTACTCACCTCGGGGCGATATACGTAAGGAGATAGATCGCGATAGAACATTAGCTCAAATCCTGTCTTTTGAAGATTATACACCTTTGGTGGGGCGTGCGAGTCCTAAATTTTTTCGCACGCCCCACCAAAGAAAGTACTAGTCGCTATGCGGCTATCTTTACCCCCTGCATGCAGCCCAGTGGCAAACTCCAGAATTTGGCTGGAGGAGGGTGTTGAGCGTATGCCTCCTGTCCACAGTTATGGAGCTGTTGAGGACAGTCAAACCTTTGGATGGGTACAAGGAGTAGTTCCGAACCCAGGCGCCTCCCTTGTACGTATTCACGGGCGACCTAAAAGGAACACCTGCTTCGATAGAGAATCCGTTCCCGTCTGAGATGGCGCGTCCGTGCTTGCTGTACATGTTCAATTCGGTTCCTTCCGGAACCTTTGTCCACCCGTCTATTATCCTCCACTTTCCATGCCCGGCAAAAACTTTTTCTCCCTTGGCGTTCCCGCCGATCATGATGCGATTACCGGCAGGACCGACCCCAGGCCCGGCAGCCCGCCCCTTACCGCCGGCACCAGACTTGGCGCCGAAGATGGCCGCAAGGGCACTGGGTACTTGATACTCGTTACTTGTGACGTCGTAACCCTGACTGGCCACCCAGTTGTCAAACTGGGTTCCGTAATTACAGCCAGATCCTCCAGGACCGCCATTCCCCCAGCAGTCGCTGTCAACGAGCCAGCCACCGTACTCGGCCATATGCGGGACATTGCTCACGACCCCGTAGAAGGTCTCTCCGACACTGGAGCACAACCCCTTCAGGAAGCCCCAGGAGCCGCAGCCGCCGTCCTTGTCACCCGGTCCCATGATGAGGGTTTTGCCGCTTCCACCCCCTGATCCCGTGTGCCCGGAGCTGTCTGTATGGGACGTGCCGCAGTTGATGTTGCAGGGACGGTATGGAACGGGTTTGGAATGGTCGACGGCCTCGTTGGGGCGTCCGTTTCCGGGTGTTCCGTCAGGTCGGCCCGGGCATGCTTCTCCTGAGCCGCCTGCTCCGCCGCACGCGAGACCCATGCCGCTTGGGTCGGACTCGGTGACGGGGCTTTGAGCGCCGTAACTGTAGCCGTTCAGGGTCTGGTGCCTGTCGAGTTCCAGGAGCGGGTCGACGCTGATGAACTGTCCCACGGCGGGGTCGTATTCACGGGCCCCTACATGAGTCAGTCCTGTCGATTCGTCCGCAGGCTTGCCCAGGAATGCCTTGTCGTCCGGCCAGGTGGTCGCCTTTGTGCCGCGCGTGCCGCCGAACGGCGTGCTGTAGCGCTTGGTGACCGCGTACGTGGCCGCGTCCAGGGCGATGCTTGATGTGCCGTGGTGGTCGGCGGCCAGGAAGCTGAGCTTCGTGCCCGAGACTCCGGAGGTCGCTGCTCGGACCGCGATGGTCTGACCGCTGGCACTGTAGTACCTCGTGCCCGACAGGGTCTTTGTGGTCCCCTTGGTCGTGAGCCGGACCTCTGTGCCGCCCAGGTAGAGGACCGTGTCGCCGTCCCCCTTGGCCCTGCGGATCAGGAGTTCGCCGCTGGCGTCGTAGAGGTAGTTCGTCTCTTTCGCGCTCTCGGTGAGCTTGCTCAGGTCTCCCTCAGGGTTCCAGGCGAGCGTCTGCTGGGCCGTCGCTCCGGGGCGGGAGGTGGTGTTGCCGGCGCTGTCGTAGGCGTAGGTGGCGGATTGGGCGCCCGTGGTCTTGTCCAGGGTGTGGGGCTTGGTGTCGGTGGTGCCGTCGTAGGTGTAGGTGGTGGTTTTGTCGCCCGAGGGCGCGTGCTGCGTCTCCGTCTTGCGCTGACCGCCGTCGGTGTATGTGTAGGACGTCCAGTACGGGGCCGCTCCATCGACGTTGGAGGTGCTACGGCCTGACGTCGCGCAGTCCGCCGTCTTCGGGGTCCAGGCTTCGGTCATGCGGCGGTAGCCGTCGTAGGCGAAGCACTGGTTGTCCGTCTTGGCTGTGCCGCCCTGGGTGCTGGCGTCGAAGACCGACGTGACGTTGCCCGCGTCGTCTTGGGCGAACTTCAGTTCCTGCGGCATGTAGCCGTGCACGTCGTCGGTGACGTAGGAGCGCGTCAGGCGGCGCGTCCCGGTCTCGTAGTCCCAGTTGAGGTAGGCCTTCTTCGCCGAGCTGGTGCCGTCCGTTGCGAGGGTGAGCTGACGCAGGTCGCCCTGCGGGGAGAATGCCGCGCCCTGCAGGTAGCCGCTCGTGCCCTTGGAGGTGAGCTGGCCGCCCGTCGCGTTGTAGGTGTAGGAGACCGTTTCAGCGGCCAGGCCGCCTACCGCGGGTGCGCTGGCCTGGCTGACTGTGCCGTCCAGGTTGTACCCGGTGCTGAAGGACAAGGTCTTCGGCACGGAGCCGCCGGCGACCAGCGGTTCGGTCTCAGGCAGAAGCAACTGGCTGGCGGTCGCTCGGTACAGCGGGTCGTACGCTGTGACCTTCTGGGTGTACGCCTTTCCGGCCATGCCGCCGTCGTAACGGATCGCGGTGTCCTGCTGTCCCTTCCTGAGTGTGTCGAAAGTCCAGGCCGCGAGCTTGTTGGCGTCCGTCTTCGATGCCTGCCACATGCCTGTCTTGCGGCCCAGGTCGTCGTACTCGTAGAGCAGCTTCTTGGCCGCGTCGTCGTTCGGGGTGGTGCTGACGACCTGGTCCAGGTCGTTGTACTCCGTGACGCTCCTGCCCTTGTCCGGGTCCGTCACGGTGACCTGACGGCCGAACAAATCGTACGAGTAGGACCACTTGGTCTTGTCGGGACCGGTGATCGTCTCCTGCTGTCCGGCAGGGGTGTAGGCGTAGCCGGTCGTCGTGTAGTCGGTGCCGGTCGGGGTCGGGCCGGCGTACTCGCGGCGCTCTGTTGTCTGTCCCAGGGCGTTGGTGACCGTCGTGGTGGCCTGGCCGCCAGCCGGTGCTGTGGTGGAGACCGAGTCACCCGTGTAGGCGGTGTTGATCGTCCAGCGGGTGACGCCGTGAACCTTCGTCACCGTCTTGAACGCGCGGTCGGCACCGTCGTACGTCGTGTCCGTCTGGAGTGGGGCCTGACCGCCGTCCGTCTGCACCGGGGTGCCGGAAGGAGCCGACGTGTTGTCCCAGATGTCCGACTGCTGACTTACCGCCAGGCCCCGGTCGTCGTACAGCGTCAGCGACACGAGCCGGCCACCGGCCGGACTGGGCGTCTGCGTCTGGCGTGAGCGCAGCAGGGAGTCGTAGAACTCGTAGCCGGTGTTGTAGCCGGAGCCGTCACCCTTGAGCGTCCCTGTGGAGACCCAGGACATGGCCGTGTTGGTGACCTTGTAGTCGTAGACGTAGTTCGGCGTCTTGCTCAGGGCCTTGGAGCGGTTGGGCAGCCAGACCTTGACCACCCTGCCGAGGCTGTCGTACTCGGACTCGGTGATGTTGTTGTTGGCGTCGGTGGTCTTCAGGACCGCGCCGGTGGCGAAGTCCGATGCCGTAACCGTCTTGTGCGTCTTGATGTTGGTGATCGTCGTCGAGGTCAGCGGACCGGTGGCCACCGGATCGTAGACGGTGTTGGCCACCACCGCGCCGTTGGCGTCCTTGACGACGAGGACGCGTCCGAGCGTGTCGTAGGTCGTCGTGGCGGTCTTCTGCCAGAGGGCTGCGTCATCGCTGCCGTAGGATTTGGCCCGGCCGGTCCACGTCACGTCACCCTTGGTCGGCTTCTGCGAGGCCGACCACGTGGTGGCCGTGGTGTCGTCGTAGACGGTGGCGGTGTCGGAGACGACGTCACCGGAGCGTTTGGAGTCCGCTGGAAGGTCCAGCGCGGAGTCCGCCGTCGCGCAGGCCTTGGCCACGGTGCGCGTGCGGGACACCAGGGAGTTGATGCCGCTTTCGGCATTGCGGGCATACCAAGTGCGGGTGCACTTCTCGTCGCCTGAGACGGCGTCATCGCCCTGGTCTTCGACCTTTTCGGCCATGCCGTAGTCGTCGTAGGTGGTCTTCACCGTGCGCACCCGGTCGTACGGCGTCGCCTTGCTGGTGATGTTGGTACGGGTGTGCGTGGCGTCGGTGCGCACGAAGTACGCCTCGGTGTCCGCGTACGACTTGTGCTGGGTCGCCGTCCGCTTCGACCAGGGGTCGTTGACGGTGCCGGTGACCTCGATGTCCCCGTTGTAGCTGGCCGTCTCGCGGGTGAAGCCCGCGTACTGGTCAAAGTCGGTGACCTCATTGGCCTTGATCCCGGAGACCTTCACGCTCTTGCGCGCGTCCGGGTCCACAGTCTTGCCGTCGGAACCAAGGACACGGTCACCGTTCATACCGCGCAGATAGACGGTGACGGTCTTGCTCTGGGTGCGGCCGGAGACGCCGGTGAGGTGGGTGACCTTGCCGTAACCGCGCCATATAGACCAGGTGCGCTCCTTGGCGGGCGTCATCGGATCCTCGTTGTAGCGCCAGGCACCGCCGTCCGAGGAGTACTGATAGGTGTGCTGCACCGCCTCCGAACCGCCGAAGGGGTCCGTCGTCGACACCGACGTGACCGGGTACTTCTGGAACCAGTCGAGGATCGGGGTCTTCCCGCCGTTGGGTGACCAGTACACCGGATAGCAGCGCTTGGTGTTCTGGTCAAGCTTTGGCTTCGTGCCGCCGGCCGTGCACTCGGAGGGCGCGTAATTGACGATCGTCTGCGCACCTGTCTCGGAGACGACTGTCTTGATACGGGGTTTGTCGAGCGGCAGGATGTCATCGGCTGTACCGTCCACCCGGTTGGACATCATCACATGGTCGAACTTGACCGGGTCCAGCGCCAGATCGGTGCCGCGCTTACCCGTGTGCTTGATCTCGTCCAGCCACAGCGACTGGTCGGTCGAATCACCCGTGTCGCCCGGATCCAGATAGAGGTGCTTGAGCGCCCAGGCGTCCACGCTCTCGTAGGCGGGCGTCGTGGCCTTCGCGTTCCACGCGTACGTGGTGACGGTGGTCAGCCGCTTACGTGTGAAGAACGTCGGACCGACGTTGCCGGTGCATTTATCGCCGTCCTTGCAGAGCGCGTCGAACGGCACGTCCGGCCAGTTGTCCCGAGTGTCCTCGGTCAGCGAGTCACAACCGGTCCCGGAGGCCAGGCAACGCTCGGAATAGCTGAAGACCACCTTGTTAGAGGCCACCGGCGAGCCGGAGAACAGTTCACCAGCCCGCTGCCCGTAGCGGATCTCCTTCAGATAGCCGCCGCGCACGTAGTCGGTGCCGGTGTTGTCGTCGCCGAGCTTGTCGTAGTTGTTGTGCTCCGCGGTGTACCAGTACGACGTGGCGTTGCCGTGAGTGTCCTCGACGTAGTCGAGGTTCCAGCGCCAGGCCTGCTTCTTGGCACGGCCGGAGAAGGAGGTACCGTCGGAGTGGCCGGGCTCGTCCTCGTCGTCGCCGAAGACCGGCACGGTCCACACCGACTGGGTGCGGTCGTCCGTACCTGCGCCGTCGAGCTTGTTCAGACCAAAGACGTACTTGGTGCCGTCACCGGTGACGACGGTCCAGTGCTCTCCGTCGTCGTCGCCGTTCTCCGCACCCGTGGAGCGGGTGACGGTGGAGGCGTCGTCGTTCTTCAGCCGCCATGTGCCGCTGGTGTCGTCCTTGACCAGCTCGCTCGCCTTGCCGTTGAGTACGAGTGAGGCGTTGTCGTACTTCCAGCACAGGTCGTACTTCTCGTCCTGGCCGTCGTCGTCGCAGGAACCGTACTTACGCTCGATGAACGACGAGGTCAGGTCGAATCCCTCGCCGACCTGGCTGCCCTGGTTGTTCGAGTTCGCCGTACGCCCGTCCACGGCCCCCGAATCGTAGGAAAGTTCCAGAGACGGCTTTGACCCGGCCGCTGCGGGTGGCACCCGCAGCGGGTACGACCAGGTGAACGAACCGGACGAGCCGCCCGCTTCCCAGGTCGAGGAGGCGGACAGCGGCGTGGCCTTGTAGTCACCGGAGCCTGATTTCGCGGCCGCCGCCAGCGCCAGCGTCATCGGCGCACCGCTGGAGGACAGATCCAGCGCTACCGACAGCTGATTTTTCTGCCGGTCGTTGGTGGAGTCGAGGCTGTCGGCCGTACGGCACTTCGCCGCGGCCGGATCGGCCGGCGCGCAGTGGGGCAGCCGGCTCAGTGCAAGCCGTCCCGCCCAGTCACCACCGTACGCAGAGGCGAAGGCCGAATAATCGATGCCCAGCTGAGTCCTGCCGCCGCCCTTCGCGCCGGTGACCTTGAGGACCACGCCCTTCACGCCGAGCTTCGCTGCCGTCTTCTGGTCCATTACCTGGACGGTGACGGTCTTGGCGGCTTTGCCGTTGAGCGGCGCGGCGACCGTGAGCGGCAGCGAGCCGGGTGCCGCCTTGGCGGCACCCTTGCCCGGGATGGTCAGCGACGCCTTCCCCGGTTTTGGCCAGCTGACCTTCTGCTGCTGTTCTTTACGTGCGCGTGCGGCCGCGGTGCGGTCGGCCTCCGCCGCCTGTGCCATCACGGCGGCGGCCTTCTTGTTTGGTTTCGCCGTGAACGGTGAGACCTTGGTGGCTTTCGGCGCCTTGAGGTCCGGTCTGCCCAGCGGATCGGTGTCCGCGGCGAATGCGACGGGTGTCAGCAGGCCCGGCAGCATGGCTATGCCCACGCCTAGGGCGACGTGCCGCATCCAGCGGCCGTTGCCGGTTTCCGGTCTGCTTCTGGGCAGCCGGTACTTCCCCAAGGGGTTCATGGACCTGTTCTTTCTGCGGTCGGCCGAAGAAGGCCGCTCGCTCTGTGTTCCCCTCTGGCGGGGGACGGGGCGGTAGGGGAGCAGATACGTGGGGGAGGAGAAGGGAAAGGACGCTTCGCGGCGTGGTGCGTACGCGCGGTGGACTGGGATGCGGCGGTGTCTGGTCCGTCCCCAAGTGGGTCCGGACCAGACACCGCATCAGCCGTACATCAGCGGCCGCCGCAGGAGAACATCAGCGGGTGCCGCCGCCGATGACCTGTGAGGAGATCTGGTCCGCGCTCATCGCGCCGGTCCACACCCGCAGGTCCTCCAGGGCGCCGGGCAGGTGGTGTTCGGTGGTACCGCCCTTGCTGCCACGACCCGCGGTGATGGTACCGATGCCCTGCTGGGCGGTGGAGAAGCCGGACGCACCCTCGGAGGGCTGGTCGAACTCGCTGACGAACAGGTGAAGCTGCCCGTAGCGGGTCTCGGTCTTCGAGGAGTCCGCCGGATCGCTCCACTGCCACGCCTGCTGGGCATCGAAGACCCCGGTGACCTGCACCCAGGTATCGGTCTCGGCGGCATCACCACCGGGTACCACGGCGCTCTGCGTCACCTTGCCGTCAGCGCCGACAGCGCTGCGGGTGAACTTCCACTGGTATACGCCGACGGCCTCCTTGACCACCCACAACGCCCACGAGGACTCACCGGCCGACGCCTGCTGCCCGGCCACCTGCGCCTGGTAGCCCACCGGCTTGGCCTCAAGCTTCACGGAGTCCAGCTGGACCCGGGCGGAGACGGTGAACGAACCGCTCTCATCGACGACCGGGCCGGCCGCCGAGACATAGCCGGCCTGGCCGTCCAGGACGAGCGCGTTGTTCTCCGCGTCCAGGACGGCCCCCGCCGCCGACAGCTTCAGATTCGGCGCCGGATAGGGCGTGAGTTCTTTGACCTCGGTGCCGGCGGAGCCCGCGGCATCCCAGTGCGCCACCAGCTCGTTGGCCGCGACGCCGTTCTCCATCAGCTGCGCCTGCTCGGCGATCTCGTCGCCGGTCAGCGCACGCTGCCACACGGCGCTCTCGTCCAGGCGGCCGCGGAAGTACTCACCGTAGAGTCCGCCGACCAGCGAGCGGCCGAACTGCAGACCGCCGGAGGAGACCCATGGGGTGTACGCACTCGACAGTGAGCTGAGCACCACGGGGCTGCCCTGCGGTCGGCCGTTGACGAACAGCTGGATGGTGTCGTTCGTCTTGTCGGCGTCGCCCTTGGTGTCGAACACACCGGCCAGATGCGTCCATACCTTGAGCGGGGGACCCGCGGTGTCGGAGACCGAGCGCAGGTACACCGCGCCGTCCTTGGCATCGGTGGCCGTCCGGTTGAACACCCACTTCTTGTACGACGCCGAGTAATACAGCGTGAATGCCGAACCGTTCGTGCCCGGAGCCGCCATCGCCACGTGGGTCTGGGACGTGTCGGTCAGATACGCCCAGGTCGAGACAGTGAACGAGTCCTTGGTGTTCACCGCGGCCGATGCGGTCGCCGCGTACTGCTGCTGGGCCGGGTCGGTGCTGTCCAGCCACAGTGAGGAGTCCGCATCCCCGCGACGGGCCAGCGATGACCAGCCCGCACTGCCGTGGAGCGTGGCGTCGTGCCGGGTGCCCTCCGTCGCGCTGTCCTTGGCCACCGTCACGCCCGAACCAGACGCCCCGTCATCGAAACGCCAGACGCCGGCGGCTCCGGCCGCGGGAGCGACCTTGAAACTGAATTCGGTCGGCGTGCCCCACCGGTTGCGCACGTCCTTGGCCTCCACCGACAGGACCTGCGTGCCGGACAGGGAAGGTGTCACACTCACCGAGGCCGTCGACCCGCTGGCTGTCCTGGTCTCCTTCGCCGAGGAGGTGAGCAGCCGCCAGCGGTAGCCGGTGATGTCGGTGTCGGCCGCGTTCGGCTTGAAGGTGAACGTGCCGGGGACTCCCGGACCGCCCTTGCCTTCGCACAACGCGGCAACGCACTCGCTGTACGGGGAACCCGGCGTGATCCTCGGGGCCTTGGGTGCCGTTGAGTCGATCTTGAAGTAGCACCAGGAGGAGTACGAGGAGAACAGATTGCCCTCCTTGCCCCCGTAGGACCAGTGCGACTGGGTACGCGACTTGAGCCGGTACAGACCGCCGTCCGCCCGGTTGGAGGTACGTAGTTTCTCCAGGGTGCCGTCCGGGTCCCAGCCCGAATCCGGCCGATAGCCCGACCACACCTCGTGCCAGGCGGCATCGTCACCGCGCTCGACGATGAACTCCGCCTGCAGGGATCCCTCCTCGTCGCCCGCGTTGTGCTCGACCTTGGTCTGCACCCGGGCCTGCACCATCGGATCGATCCGCGTGACGGTGAGCGGGTCCGACGAGGACGTCTTGCAGTACGCGGTCGTGCCGTCGCCGGGGATGATGCCGACATCGGTGGGAACGCCCGGTTTGTAGGCGTAGTTGACCTCCAGTTCGGCGTTGTCGTCGAACCGCTTCCAGGCCTCGGGATCGTCCTCGTCCTTCGCCCGCAGCATGAAGGTGAGCCGGGAGATCTTTCCGTCGGCGAATTTCCGCACCGTGGAGGCCAGGTTTTCGTCGGTCTCCTCCGGGTTGTCGTTGAACTCCACCCACTGGTCAGGCTGTTCCGGAGAGCAGTTGTCACCGCGCCCGGCAGACACGTGGCGGTCGCCCATCTGGTCCAGCTGGGTAGGACCGGGCCAGCGGGTGCCCTCGGAGATGTTGTTCGTGCGCTCCAGATCGACCCAGTGCGGACTGCAGGAGAACGACCAGGTCTCATACGCGCGGAACGTCGCATCGAGAACGTGCTTGCCAGACAGTTTCGACGGCGAGAACTCGAAGTACATGCGGTTGGTGTAGTTGTTGCCGCAGTAGTAAGGACCGGAAACACTGCACCGGCCCACCCCGTAGTCGCCGTTGAACTGCCAGAACTTGTCGCCGTCCGAGGACAGCACCGTCCGCTCGGACACCCCCAGCCCCACGGACGGGTCGATCCGCACGGGATAGACCGTGTCCTTGCCGCGCAGCAGCCCAAGGTCGGGCTCGACGGAGATGGTCTGCTCATCGACGCGTACCGGCATCACCGCGCTGGCATCGCCGGCGCGGGGCTGGGTGCCCTCCTCGACCGGATCCGGCCGCTCGCCCGGAGCAGCTTGCGCGAAGGCGGCCGTACGGGCGGCCCCGGTCCTGGCGGCCGGTTCATCGACCTGGCTCGCGGAGTCCCACATCTGTCCGGCGGGACCCTTGAAAACGGTGTTGCCGTCCTTGTCGACGGCCCGCAGACCACCGCCCGCACCCGGCACCACCTGCAGGCCCTTTGCCGACGCGGAGAGCTTGACCTGCTCCAGCGCCGGATCCGCGGCCGCCTCGGCGGACTTGACGACGAGTACCTCGCGGTAGCCCTCGGCCGTAGCGGTGAGCTCCAGGTCGACACCTGCCAGCACATCCGGGTACACGGCCTTGGCGCCGTCCAGGCGCGGCTCGGGCAACGACCCCGGCCAGCCGAGCCGCAGCGAACCCTGCTCATTGCCCAGATAAATCATCTCGCTGCCGTCCCCGCCACCCGAGAAGGAGACATCGACGACTGCGGACTTGGGCCCCACGGTCCCGTCCGGACGCTGCTCAAGGGTCGGATCGACCGTCTGCCAGCTTCCGTCCTCCCCCTTGACGCGCTGTGGCACCGCGGACTGCGTAAAGCTGAACGTCCCGTCCGGATTGGCCAGGGTCGTCGAGTACTCGGTGCGCTCCTCGGTGACCTCCACCTGCTCGCCAGTGGCCATGGCTCGGGCTGTCGCGCTGCGGTGAGTCGTCTCACCGCCCGCTGCGGACCGAGGCGCCGCCTGGGCCGCCGAAGCCGGGGCCGTGAACGTCGGCAGCGACGCGAGCATCGCCAGAGAGGTTATTCCGGTTGTAAAACCGATGAACCCCCGAGACCGTCTTCGTGGTGTTGCCCCCGACGCAACGTACCAGCGTATTCGCACTTCCCCCACCCTAACTTCACGCGATCTTCAGATGTGCCGGAACAGTACATAGAGTTCCGGTTCATCGGTCAAGCGTGAGGTCAAGAGCTGTACGAACGCCACGCTACGGCTTGCCGCCTGAGGGCGGCTCACCCCTTGGGGAGGTGAAGCTCCAGGGAGTGGCAGGGCTGCACCACTCCCATGAGCGCTGCGTTACTGCCCAGTTCAAGTTGCGGCCAAACCCGCCCTGCACGCCGCCGGGCGGTAGGGCTGTTTGTGATGGGAAGGCCAACCGGCGACAGGCGAAAGCCTCACCTGCACTACTCCTCAATCTTGTGGCTGAAAACCATCATCGGATTACCGCTCTTTCAAGATCAGCACCCGAACAAGCTCAAGGTAAGTTGCAAGCATGAATAAGGGGACAGTGTGATTTGCACTCCGGTCCGCAGCAGTCGGCCCAAGCCTCGCGCCCGCACGGCACGGTGGTGTACGACGCCGAAGCGGTAGTTGCACGATAGCGTGACCGTTTGAGCCCGCACTCGCGAAAACCCGCTGCAGCACGTCTGCAACCGGCAGACGGCGGTCGCAACGCACCGCGCGGAAACACGGCCGCGCAGAGCGCGCCTACGATCCCGATCGTGCTGCTCGTCCCGCGCCTGGTGCCTGCCGTACGTGGACCAGATCTAGGGTGCGAGGGGTGCGGTCTTCGGCTGGAAGCTGGTCATCGAAGAGCTGTCGCATGAGCAGGTGATGGACTGGAACAGCCGAGCCGCTGCGATGACCAGGTCATGCTCGGCTGCATCGAGCGCTGAGGCGAGCGTTCGGCGCAGCGACTGTCCGCCAGGATGCTGATCGCGAGGTGCGACGCTTGGCGGGGCTTGGGCGCTAGGCCTCAACTGCATGCTGCGATAGCAGATGTGAACAGCAAGGTGGCCGGTGTCAGGCAAGGCTCACATGGCCGGTTTGCGCCGTTCGCTTCGGGCCCGGGGTCTTTGAGGCCGCACTCGTCCATAACAAGCAGTCGGACCGCGAATCACATGATCAACAATTTTCGGCAGGGCCTTTGAAGACTGTGGCATGACACTGTCGAGTAGGGCCCGTCCGGTGCGCTGGTGGCTGTTGGGGGTACCGCCAGTGCAGTTCATCAGTGTCGCGGTGGTGCTGCCAGGCTGCCAGGGTGTGCGGACACCAGCCGGTCGAGCAGTTCCTTGATCTGCTGGGAGGAGTGTCCGCACAGGCGGGCCACGACCTCCATGTCCGGGGTGTTGCCCACGGCTGTGGAGAGGGCTCCCTTGGGGGCCAGGTGTGCCCAGGCCCGGAACGATGAACCCCCACGGGTATGGGGAAGACGCCGAGCGGACCTTCGGCAGTATCAACACCCTGGACAGACCCCCACGCACGTGGGGAAGAGACCGTTGGCCCAGGAAAATCTGTTCGACGACGGGAGACAGACCTCCACGCGCGTGGAGATGGCCCCTTGCTGGCCTGCGAGGCCGACTTTATCGATAAAGAATTTTACTCATGTGGTCCGGGTGGCCGTCAGCAGTGCCTTCTGCCGGAGGGCAAGGCCAAGCACGCGAATCGGCTTGAACAGGCGGGCCAGCCATCAGCAGTGGCGTTGTCGGACGAGCCGCACCTCTCGGGTGGCAGCTTGCCCCGACGGCTATGGACGCGGGCTGGTTAGTGGCTGTTGCCGGTGAGGGTTCCGCGCAGCACCAGCTCGTCGGCGGTGCAGCCGCGTCGCTGCGCCATTGCGTGGAAGGTTTCCCGCTCGCGCTGCCAGGACAGGGCCCGGTCGGCTGCCGTCCGACGGATGTACTCATCGGCGGACAGGCCGAGAGCGGCGGAGTGGGCGGCGATCGCTTCTCGTTCCGCGGCCGTGAATGTCATCGTGGTGGCCTCCTTTGGCCGGTGGGCCTGCTGCTCGGCGGGGAGCGGGGCGTTAACCCGCGCAGGTCATGACGCTAGCCGTTGCGCGGGTTTCAGCTGACGCTCGCTGCGGGGCGGGGTGGGTGTTGATCCAGGAGAGGCCGCCGAGGTCGAGGTGGTGGCGGGCGCGGGTGACGGCGACGTAGGCGAGGCGGGCGTCGGTGTCACTGACGGGTTCTGGGATGGGGCGTCCCTGGCTGTCGAGTTGGTCGGTGTCTTTGGGGGGCGGGAAGTCGTTGCCGATCCGGACGGTAGGCCATTCGCGGCCTTTGGCGGTGTGGGCGGTGGAGACCGTGACGTCGGCGTGGGCCTCGTCGGTGAGCTGGTCGACGGCGGTGAGGATGGCGTCGGGTCCGTGGGTGTCAACGAGGTCGACGAAGGGTTGCAGATCGCGTCCGGCGGGGTCGTGGGCGGCGTAGTCCTGCAGTTCGCCCCAGGACGGGAAGAGTACAAGTTCGGGGTGGGAGGTGCGGCGGCCGCTCTTGAGGTCACGGGCGGCAAGGGCCAAAGAGGCCAGTTGCGAGCCGCCTCGGGTGAGGGCGACGCGGTGGCCGGCGGCGAGCAGTTGCATGACTTCGGTCATGGCGCCGATGTTGGTGCGGCACAGCACCGCGTCGGGACGCTGCATCGGACCGACTTCGGTGGCGATGGCTGGGGTGCCGGTCAGCCGGATGGGGGCTTCGGCGAGGGTGAGCCACCGATTGGCTTCTTCGGCGAGCAGGGGGCCGAAGCGGAAGGAGCGGGTCAGGGTGAGTGGGATGGCGTCGAAGCCGGTCATCACGTCCCGGGCGCCGCGCCAGCCGTAGATGGCCTGGGCGGAGTCGCCGACCATGACGAGCTGGGCGTGGGCGCGCTGGGCGGTGAATACTTCCTCCAGGACCGGGTTGGTGTCCTGGGCCTCGTCGAGGAGGAGGAAGTCCGCTTCGATCCTTGGCTCGGTGAGGGCCCACATCTTGAGGTAGTGATCGTGCTCGAACCGCACGGCGCCGTGGTCGGGGCTCTGCAGGTCGTTCCAGGCTTTGCGGGCGAACGGCAGTACCTGCCCGGCGAGTTCGGCGTGGGCGCCGACGGTGTTGAGGCCGCGCAGGGACGGTACGTGGTGGCGGGCCAGCGTGCGGTCGGCGGAGTAGCAGTAGCGGGACACGGTGCGCAGCACGGTGTGGGAGAGCGTCCGGGAACTGATCTCGTGGTCGCCGATGCGTACCGGGCGGGTGATGCCGAGGGCCTGGCCGGTCTTCCAGGCCGGCTGGCGGGGGCTGCCCAGGCGGCTGGTGTAGCGGTGGCCGAGGGCGGCGTAGGCCGTGGCGTGCGCGGTCTTGCACGTCACGGTGCGGGGGAAGCGGGTGGCGGCGTCGCGGGCGATGTCCTTGTTGAAGGCGAGGTAGCAGCCGCGGCGCGGGGTGCCGGCAGCGAGCAGGCCGAGGGTGCTGGTCTTCCCCGTTCCCGCACCAGCCTGCAGAACGAGATGGTGCCCGCCGCGGAAGGCGTCGGCCGCGTGGGCCTGTTCGTCAGTGGGGGTGTGCACCAAGGACTCCGTGAAGAGGGAAACGAGAAGGATGAACGCGGGCCACGTCGATGGCTGACCGCCCCGGGAAGCGGCAAGGACAGCTCCTTTACGGCGTTGCCGATGGGCTGTGGTGCTGCCTCTCGTGCAGCAGGGCGGCTGCGCCTGCGAGGACTTCCTCGGGGGCGTGGTCGGTGAGCAGAGGCATGAGGCGCTCCTTCAGGCGTCGGGCGCGGCGCTCCTCCTCGCGGGCAAGGGCGATGGTCACGTGCTGGCGCAGTACGTCGCCGGGACGCTGTCCCCGGGCGGCCGCGTCCCGGCGCAGGGCCCGGCCCGCGGTGCGGTCGAGCGCGACGTTGAGCAGGACCTGCCGGTGCCGGTCGGGGTAGTGCGTGCTCAGCACGTCGATCGGCAGATGCGTGTCCAGCCGGCGTCGCAGCAGGTGCAGGGCGGCGCCCGGGCTGAGGGCGCGCTGCACCGCCATCAGCCGGGTACGGTCCGCGTTCACGGCCAGCCGGCTACTGCTGCGGACATACCGCAGTTCGCCGGGGTCGGCGGGCCTGGTCAGCAGGATCTCGACGGCATGACACGGCGTTACGGGCGCACCGCTGTCTGCGCCGGCCCGGAAGGGCCGGGGCGCCGGACGCGGGTGGGCAGGCGGGCGTGGACATGTTCGTGATGGTGCAGCGGGTCGAAGGGCTCCCAGTCGGCCACCGCCAGGTCGCCGGCCGTGGGCACGGCAGCGTGCTGCAGGCAGCGCTGAGCGCGCCAGCGCAACTGCTCGGCATAGGGGAGACCGGCAAGGTCGTAGACGGACATGACCGCGGCAGGCAGAGCCAGCTGACCGCTCTGCGCGGTGGCCGGCAGCAGCGTCCAGGTACCGGGCAGGGCGCCGCAGGAGAGCAGGTGGTTGGTGCAGCGCTGGCGCCTTCGGGTCTGGGCGACGCACTGGATGTCGTCCACCGGCCGGGCGGCGAGGTAGTGCACGTACAGCAGCCGTACGATCGGACGCGCCGGACGGCAGGCCCGCACACCGTCTCCGGCCACCGGGCCCTGGGCTACGGCCGGGGGAGGGACGAAGGTGCCTGCGTCGATCAGGCGGCGGGTGTTCACAGCCAGCGACCGGCGCAGCCCGGCCAGTTCGGCAGGGGCCGACGACACGTCCCGGGCGGGGCAGACGGCGGCGTGCGGCAGACGGCACCAACTGCTGCCGTCCCCGGCCGGGTAGGCGTCGCCGGAACTGACGTGCCAGCGGCAGTCGGCGGGCACCTGGGCGGCTGGCAGTTCGTGCGGGTGCAGGCGCACGGGGCGCCGCTGCGGGCCGGTGCCGCGGGGATACCACTCGATGCGGTTGCCGCATTCGCGGCATCGGCCGCCCTGGCCGCAGCGCAGCAGCCGACTGGCGCCGTCGGAGGAGAGCTGCAGGGAACGGCGAGTGCGAGGGGCGGCCTGGCGGCCGCCCTGGTGCCGGGGCACGGGGGGTGGTGTGGAGCGCATGCGGGCGAACCTTCCAGCCAACACGCCGGAACCACGCCCGCAGCACTGAGAGGTCGCCCGGTCGGCCTCATTTCCTGAGGCAGGTGTGCGAACGGCCGGTCGCACGTTCGGGGAGCTCTCGCCGGTTCGGGTGATCTGCTGCCGCCGTGCGGGCCGGGCGTCAGTCCTCAGAGGAGCCCGGCAGGTCGTGCCCGCGGCACAGCGTGCTGAAGAGCTCGTCGAGCGGCGTGCCCAGTGCGTGGGCGAGGGCGTGCCATGACTTCAGAGTGCCGATGGTGCGGCCCTGCTCGATCTCGATCAGTGTGCGTCTGGCCAGGCCGCTGCGGTCGGCGAGCTCGTCGTAGGTCCACCCGTGAGCGGCCCGCAGGCGCGCGAGCTCCAGGCGCAGCGCGTTGAGGTCCGGATCGGGCGGCAAGATCTTCACCCGTCCATCCGACGGTGCAGAACCCTGCCCTGTCAGTGCAGACCTCTGCCCTGTTTCTGCAGGTGACAGCAGCAGCGGAAGGGCAGAGGTCTGCACTAAGGTGGGGCGCCGCCCGCAGCCCTAGACGGGACCGGCGCGCAAGCTACAGGAGGAACACGCGCCATGAGGCTGCGCACAACATGCACGGGCACGCCACGCAGCTGGACCGTGGAACTGCACTCGCACCCCCATGGGCTGGTCCTCGTATGTCAGCACTGCCCCCATGGCAGTACACAGGTCGCAGCCCCCATGGCCCGCTCGGTAGCCCTCGCCCATCTGGCCCGCCACGCACGCAGCCATCTCCTCCCGCTCCACCTGCGGACCTGCCAGTGCCGTGAACGCGGCTGCCACTGGCACTCCCGCCACCGCGGCTGCACCGGCCCCATCCGCCTCCTCCTCGCACGCGAACGCGGCGGACGCGTGTGGCGACTCGCCGACACCTGCAGTGCCTGCGCCGCAGCAACAGAACAAGCTGCTGTGGTACCCGACACCGCCCTGGCCCGTGCGCCACGGTCGGCCGCGCTCCAACGGCACAAGCGCCAGCCCAAGGGCCCTGGCGAGCGAATCCGGGTCTGCGAAATGCTCAACTACCTGGCCGCCGCTCTCCCTGAAAGCACCACAGCCGCAGCGCGCCTGCTCGCTCTGCAATGCGCACTCCGCATGGACGCCACCATGCACGTTCAACTGGCCCGCGGCATGCTGCGCGGCCAGCGTCTCGACAGCCCGGACCTATGGCGGGAGTTGGAGCGAACCCGATGGCTGCGCAATAACCCCTGGAACGCCACAAACAAGATCAGAGCAGAACTGCTCGATACCCCCCTCCTCGACCAAGCACCGGCACGCCGCGACCGAACGCAGGCCGCGGACTGGGCACTGCGCGTCACGTCCTCCACATCGGCACAGAGAAGAGCCGACCCGCTGCTCCAACTGGCAGCCCTCTACCTCATCGCACATGCAGACCCGGGAACCAGTACCGGCCATGCCGACCTAGCTCAGATGGCGCGCGCCTGTGGAACCCGCTGCGCGCAACTGTCCGACCTGCTCGGACAACTGGCCGCGATGGAACTTCTCGCATCGTGGCAGGTCTGCCACCATGGGGGAGACCTGAGCTGGCACCTGGCCCGTTGAAGCAGGGCAGGGACTTGACGGCGCCTACGGGACCTGTCCTGGATTAATGATCATCCCAGCGCACCTCAGTCATTGCCGGGAAGAAGCGGGCACACGTAGATCTCGCCGCAGCGGAGGACCGAGGCGCCCGGGCCGTCGTCCGTCGGCGGGTGTGTCCGATCCCTGAGAGCGGGCGACCAAGACCTTGCGGTAGGCCGTGGTGATGTTCGGGTCGCCCGCGGCGACGAGGGGTGACACGTCAGAACCCGAACTGCCCTGGACGTCACCTGTCCGCTCCTCCCTCGGGCCAAGCAGCACGAAAGGGAAGCAAGATGAGGAACAAGCCAGTGGCTTATCGGCCACCACCAGGTGGTGATCAGCGTAGGTCGCGGGCTTCCCAGCCTGGGGGAAGTTTGGGCAGGCCGATAAGGGCGTCGATGTTGAGATGTTCTTGGAGGAGGGCTTTGAGGCCGCGACCGTCGATGAGCTGCATGCGACCGGTGCGCTGGGCGAAGTCGTGGCTGGCTTTGCCGAATGAGGCAGTGGTGACAAGGATGCCTTTGGCGGCGGCTTTGTCGTGCATGACGCCGGCCAGAGCACGGACGGCTTCGGCTGGCACCGTGTTCTTGGTGCGTTTGGCCTGGATTATGCAGAGCCCGCCCATGATGGGGTCCTCGTTGGTGGCGACCGCGTCGACGCCGTCGTCCCGGGAAGCCTGGGTGACCCACGCTTTGAGCCCGATCTCTTCGAACAGCCGCCGGACCAGATGCTCAAACTCGATCGGGTCCAGCGAGAGGAGATCAGGGCGGTTGTCGAGGCCGGCCACAACATCGACTTCAGGGGCCCGCTTGTAGCGGCTCAGGTCGAAGGTGACCACCGGACGCACCGGCTCCAGATCGTACGGGTGCTGGGAGACGATCGCGTTGAGATGCCGCAGGCAGGTGACCGGGTCGAGTTCCGGCTCGTCGAGCACCAGGTCCTCGAACGTCTCGCGGCTGCTGCGCACACTGACCAGACACGGCCTGATTGCCTTGCCCGTCGCCCGGTCCTTGGAGTGCACGTGCCCGTTGAACGCCACCACGTCCACCAGCGACGGGGGAGTAACCGCGAACGCCTCATCAATCGCCCGCAGCGCAAGACGTGCCACCAGGGTCCGGTAGAGATCTTTGACCTCAGCATCCTTCCGCGCCTGCGGCACCACCGCAGGCGGCACGGAGGCCTTGAACCGGTAGAGGACCGTCGTCGGGGCCACCTCCTGGCCGGGCAGGTCAATCTCCAGCAACAACTCCCGCGACTCGGGTGCGAACGCAGATCGCCACGCCCCCCCGCAATCCTGCTGGATACGCCACCGAGCCGAGGACTTCATCCACGGTGGCCATCAGCCCTTCAGGACCTTCCCGCACCAACGCTTCCGCCACCGCGATCCGATGGGCGTGTAACCCGGAAGAACGTTGCACCAAAACGGACTGCAACCGCTCCACCTGCTGCTGCACAGCCTCGGTCCGCTCAGCTGCTTCATTACGCAATCGCTCAACCTCGTGCTGTCTGGCGAGCTTCACCGCCTCCGCCGCAGCTTTCACCTGAGCCTTCTTCTTCAGCTCTGCTTCACGCTCCCGAGCGGCCTGACGCTTCTCCAGATCCCGTACTACCTGATCCGCCTTACGCGCCTTCTCCACCTCCTGCTGTTCCTTCGCTTTCCTCGCGCGCGCCCACTCCTGCGCCCGCTCACGCTCCCGCTTGGCCGCCGCCCGCTCCCGCTCCCGCTGCGCCAGCGCAGCGGCCTTCTCGATCCGCGCCCTCTCCTGCTCCTGACGCTTCGCCTCGGCCGCCTTCTCTTTCTGCGCCTGGCGGTACTTCTGCATCAGCTGAGCTGTCAGCGACTTCTTCTGCGCCATGCCCACCCCCTGTTTTGTAGGTCAAAGCTGCCCCATAGCCGCGCTGCACAATCGAACCGCCGGCCCGGCGGCTGCCCCGCTGAACCCGTAGCTGCGCCGGGCGCCCTGGACTTCGGCCGGCCACCCCGGCATGACCTGCGCGAGATCACGAACGCGATCCTGTATATCGACCGCACAGGCTGGCAGTGGGCCTACCTCCCGCACGACTTCCCGCCGTATCAGAGTGTCTATGGCTATTTCGCCAGATGGCAGAGTAACGGCATCTTCGCTCAGCTCAACGGGTTGCTGGGAGAGTTGGTGCGCCAGCGGGCCTGATGCGCCCCGGCGCTGGCGGCCCGCATGTCGGCTGAGCGGAGGAGGCCGGCCGGGGCGGTGGGGGTGGGCGAGGGGCGCCGAGTGTCCGGCCCCCTACGTCTTTTTGGACAGGACGTTTGTAAATGGGCGGACACTGGAGAGCGCGGATCCCGATTCCGGGGTGCGGGCTCTTCGATAGTTTCACCACGTAGGACACGGTCTTACATGATGACTCGGGCGGTGCGTGCGGCTGTCAGCCAGTGAGGGAACTCCTGCAGGAGCCGGTCGTACAGCAGCCCGTCATCAAGCGTGCGGGGGTCGCGGCCGGCGTGGAAGAAGCCCGCGTTGTCGACGATGCGGCAGGCGGGTACGGCCAGGGTGTCGAGGCGGTGCAGGAAGGCGAACTCGTTGTCGTCGGGGTCGCCGAATCCGACGAACTGCCAGAACAGTGGTAGTGGAGCGGCTTTGCACAGGTAACGTTCGGCGGCGGCTTTGCTGGTGGGTCCACCGTCCGTCTGGAAGACGACCAGAGCGGGGTCGGTGCTGCCGGATTCGAGGTAGTGGTCGATGACCTCGTCCATGGCCCAGTGGTAGTTCGTACGTCCCATGTGCCCGAGGTTCTCGTGCAGTTTGTTGATGCGGCCCGGGTAGTTGCCCAGGTGCAGGTCAGTGGATCCGTCGACGTCGGTGGAGAAGAACACGACCGGTATGGTGCCGTCGTCGTCGAGATGGGCGGACAGGGACAGGACCTGTTCACCGAAGTGCTGCATGGTGCCGTCTTTGTAGTAGGGCCGCATCGATCCGGACCGGTCCAGGACCAGGTACACAGCGGCGCGCACTCCCTCGAGGCCGTGCGTGCGCAGGCTTGAACCTGCCCTTTTGTAGAGACTGACAAGGTCCGGGGCTTCGGCCTGCACCTTGGACAGGCTGATCGCTGGAGCGGTCTCATGGGCTTCGGTCATGGTCACCGTTTCTGTAGCGGGTGCGGTCACCATCGTGCGTGCCCCTGGTGGCAATGCGAGATCGCGGCTTCACCTTTGGACGGCCGGTGGCGACAACCGGATAATCACGTTACAGAACAGTCACTGTCCACCAATAGCCCCACACTGTCCGGCATTCACGGGCCTATTCTCGCCTCTCTACGACAGCAGCAGGGGGACATATGAGCAGCCCGTACATCACACCGCCGGCCCCGCAGCCCAGTCGCACCGCTCCCAGATGGGCGCGCAAACGCTACGTGCTACCCGCCCTTGGGCTCGCCTTCTTCCTTGGCATCGGAGCCGGCGCCGGAACCCCCGAACCCGCAGCCGACACCAAAAACTCGGCCAGCACAGCTCGCCCCACCGCAACCGTCACGACCACGGCGACCGCGTCCACGAAAGCGAAGCCGGCGCCCACCGTCACCGAGACAAAAACCGTCAAGATCAAGGTCACCGAGACCGTGACAGCGCAGCCCGCCGTCGATACCGGGAGCGCAGACAACGACGACGGCGCTGAGGGCAGCGCCTACTACGCCAACTGCGATGCGGCCCGCGCTGCCGGCGCCGCGCCCGTCCACCGCGGCGAACCCGGCTACGCCAGCCACCTCGACCGTGACGGGGACGGCATCGGCTGCGATACCTGACGGACGGGATGGACCCTCGCAAGCCGGCAGGCGGGAGCGGAGACGTGGCGGATCCTGCCGCCCTCAGAGTGGCACCACCATGCTGCAGGACTTCCGTCTAGGGTCGCCGTCACCGCCCGCAGCAACCGCTCGAAGTCCGATCAGGACCCGGCCGACTGGACCCCGCCGCTCGCCGACGCCCGCTGTCCTACGCCGCAAACTGGGGCGCGACCAAGCTACGCCGGCAGCTGACGGCCGATGACCGCGAACGCCTCCGCCCTCACCGAACTCGCCGCTAGCTGCGGACAGCAGGCGGTTGGCTACCAGCCGGCACCCTAACGGGCTCGGCGGGAGCCTGCCCGCGGGCCCGCGCCCGCTGCGGAAGGACTTCGCGGGCGTCGGCTGGCGCACCCGGTCGGGTGAATCCGGCGCCCGCGCAGAACCATGATGTCCGCGAACGCGTACATCACAGGCGTGGACCCCATCCAGGAAACCCATCTGTCCGAACCCGGCCTGCTCGTCCTCGACGTGGCCGCCTTGGACGACGACACTGTGTACGCCTTCCAGAACGCGATCGCCCGCACCTGGGCCGCCACCGTCGACCGCACCACCCGTGACCCGGGTCAGCCCGGGTCACGGGTACGTCTGTACCTCGACCTGCGACAGCCCCTCACCCCGGCCCTGCCCGGGCAGACGCCGACCGTCAGTACGCCGGAGGCCTGGTCCGTCACCACGGGGGGAGTGAGGGACCAGGCCTGAACCCCACCGTCCCACACCCGATCCCAACGTGTCCGCTCTGCGGCGGAGTTTCTTGCACGCAGGCACCCGGTTCGAGCTGCGCGCTTTGCCGAGGTCAATGGATCTCAATAGCCGCTGGGCGGGCGGCAGTTGGCAAGCAGGGTGCGGCTGAGGTCGTAGCGTGGGCTCATGCCTGAACGCACGCACATACTCCACCTCACCGAGCGCTCCTTGTGGGACGTGGCTCGTGAGCACGGCGCGTATCGGATGTCGACGCGCGGTCGCACCCTTGAGCAGGAGGGCTTCATCCACTGTTCGACGTCCGCCCAACTCCCCTCCGTGGCGGCCTTCCTGTACGGCTCCTACGAGGGCCCCGACGAGCTGGTGGTGCTCGTCGTGGACCCTGCGCGGCTGGATGTGCCGGTGAAGTACGAAGCGTCGGAGCCCGGGGCTGAGAAGTTCCCGCATGTGTACGGCCCGATTCCGGTGGACGCGGTGGTTGAGGTGAAGCCGTGGCGGTGACGGGCCGGCGCGGGGCATGGCGGTGGGCCGTGGCGGTATGGCTGGTCCTCGTGGCCACCGCGGGCGGGCTGACCCTGTGGTGGCAGGACGCGCCAGAGCCGCAGCGACAGGGCCGGCAGGAGTCCGGCCCCACACCGTCGCTCCCCGAGGGATGGCAGTCGGCGTGCGCGTACGCTACGCCCGATGAGAACGGCCGGAGGCTCTGCTTCATCAGGACCCGCTAGCCGAACCACCCGCGCTGAGTACGGCGAAGCCCGAGGCGAGGGCCGGCCCGCGTATCACCACAGGCCCGCCCCGCCAGGAGAGGGTGATCCCGCACTGCGGCCACCAGAGCATGTCAGGCGGGCGTTCTGTCCGGCGGCGGGCCTGCACGGTCAAGACCCTGCTGGACCGGCACGACGATCCCCGCCGGCAACGGACTGCTCCAAAACCAGTGCGCGCCGACTGCGTCCGGCCGTGCTGTTCCGCTCGGCGCCCGATGCCCGCAGCGGGTTGCAGTGCCGAAAGCTCCATGGGCTCGAACGTGGGAGCTGCGCAAACCGCTGGAGGGCGATGACGCCGAAGGCGCCCGCATCCGGGCCACGGTCCTGGCTAAACAGGTCAAGAACAGGCACAGCGCGGCGTGGCGGCACCCCGCAGAGGCGCGTGCGCCCACGCCGTGTTCCTGTTGTGGTGTCGATGGTCAGCCGGCCATCGCCACGGCGGCGTGGAGTTCGCGTACGCCGGTGGTGTGCGGGTGCCGCTCGCCCAGCTCGCTGACGATGCGGCGGATCGCGGGCCGGTCGCGGACCTCGCCGGGGCTGGCCCGGTGCGCGTCCAGCAGCGCGCGGGCGGTCTGCTCGGGACGGTTCCATGCCCACCAGGCCCGCGCCATGTCCGTGCCCAGCCGCGCCCTGCGCTCGGCGGTCGGGAACTGATCGGGCCGCAGATCCTTCCCGGCCTCGAGTGCGGCGCCCGCGTCGCCGAGCGCCCAGTGCACGCCGACCGCATACAGGGCGACGCCGGCCGGGCTGATCGGGAACAAGCGGCCCGGCGGCGGCGCCTGGGGCAGCTGGCGGGCGGAGCGGCGGGCCTCCTCGACCATCGCCAGCGACTCACCGCGCTGCTCGCCGCGCGCGGCCGTATAGGCCAGCGTGCACAGCATCTGCGCGTACGCAGCCGCCGAGGCGTCGGTGCGCAGGCCGGTCGCCTCCACGCCGGCGGCCGCTGACGTCATGAGTCGCTGGGCCTCGCCGTGGCGGTCCTGGTGGCGCAGCACGATCGCCAGCTCCCGGGCGGCGGCGGCCTCCGCGAGTGGGGAGCCGGACACTTCGGCCCAGGTGCGGGACCGGTCCGCGGTGAGCCGGGCCCGCTCGTAGGAGCCGACCTTGCTGAGCACCGAGGAGGTCAGGGTGTAGACGGCGGACAGCCGGGCCTGGTCGAGGTCCTGGCGGGAAGCGGCGGCACGGTGCCCGTCCGCGATGAGGCCGGGCAACACGGCCAGGAGCCGGCCGTGCACGCCCTTGTCGTAGAACTCCCGGGCAGCGGCCAGGCGACTGTCCAGCGGTCCCAGGCCGCTGGTGGGCGCGGGGGTGGCGGCGAGGGCTTCGTCCAGCCCCATGAGCAGGGCGGCCGGTCCGGCGGCCGCCGTGGCGGTAAGCAGCGTACGGCGGCGCATGGGGTCCTCCTCGGCGTCACGCGAACAGGCCGTCACTCTAGTGCCGACCGTTGCCGCCGTGAGGGGTGGCGCCAGAGAAGTCATCAGGACGTGTCGGGGCATGCCCACCTCGGCCGCCGCCCGGTGCACGAGCGCCAGATCGATCACCCGCGAGCGGCGTTCGAGACGCGAGACGGTGGCCGCCGAGCAGCCGATGCGTCCCCCGAGCGCAGCCAGCGTCCACGCACGGTGCTCGCGCCCGAGCCGGATCAGGGCGCCGGGACGGCGCTGTACGGCCAACTGGGTGGCTTTCGTGCTGTTCCAGAGCGGGTCTACGGGCACAGGACCCTCCCACACCGCACGCACTACCGAGGCATCCCACGGTAAGAGGACTCCGGGGCGGCGTCGAGGCCACTTGCACGATGTGCAAAGCCGTTGCGCCGCACGGCAGATGACCACCGTGCAGCTGGCCAGCGCGGTGTGCTGGGCACATCGCCCCGAGCCGCGGGGCACCATTCAATCGGAGGCACCATGACAACCGCCGTCTTCCCCCTGGCTGCAGACCCGGCGACCGGCACCGTCCGCCGCGCCCGGCAGGCCGTACCGGCCGCCCTGTGGGACAAGCAGGTCCAACTCCTGATGCGGGACTACCCCTACGACTCGGTCACGGCAGCCCGGGTCCTTGACCAGGGCTACGCCTACCTGCTGACCGCGATGCGCCACCGGGGCGAGCGTCTCGGGCTCGCCCCGAGCACACTCGTCGACATCGGCGTCCACACCGTCATCCTCGACACCGTCACCTACCTACAACTGTGTGAGCGCTTCAACAACGGCCACTTCCTGCACCACGTGCCCGAGGTCGACGCCAAGGACGACGGCTCGGTGCTGCGCACGGCCGCCCTGATCGCCGCCGACGGCTGGGAGGTCGACCTGCCGCTGTGGACGGACGCCGCCAAGTGCGGCCCCTGCCATCCCGGCAGCGACTCGCACTGACCAGCCCGCTGCGCGATGACCACCGGGTCCCGGCCGGCGGCCGGGACCCTCCGGAATACGCCCGGGTGAGATTCGACTGAACGTGCCCGCCTGCCTCAGGCGCCCGCCAGGATGGGCCGGTGACCCGCACCGCAGACCTCTGGCATCACTACGGCCGCACCCGGCACACCATCGACCGCACCGTGCCCGACCGCTTCTTCTGGAACTGGAGCCAGGACAGCGGACCTGGAGCTGAAACCCTCGGCGACGTCACCGGCCGGTTGCTCGGCGACCTCGGCGCCGGAACCGCCCGGCACGCCGCCCACTTGACCGCCCACCACCAGCCCGCCCGTGTCACCGCTGTCGACGCCTCGCCAGCCCAGCACGCCATGGCCAGCGACCTCTACGGCCATCTCGCCCCGCGCCTGCGCCTCACTCATTGCGACGTGCTGCTGCACCTGCGAGCCAGCACCAACACCTACGACGTGCTTTACAGCGTCTTCGGCGCCGTCGACTTCTCCGAGCCGCGGAAACTGCTGGCCGCGGCGGTGAACGCGCTGCGGCCCGGCGGACGACTGGTGTTCTCCACTTTGGCCCACCATCTCGGCGGCGCGCCTGCACACTCAGATGTGCAGTACACCGAGATCGGTGCGAAGACGCCGGACCGCGGGCCAGCCCTCATCCGCCGCTGGGTACTCCAGGAACATGTGTGGACCAGACTCCTTGACGAAGCCGGGTTCACCCAAATCAGTACCGAGGTGCTGCCCAGCGGACCAGGGCCGCGCACCGCCCACACACTCCTGGTAACGGCGTTCCGCACGGGCAGCCCGTCTGACGCGACGGGTAACCGGCCTGCGGCTACACAGGCGGAAGAAGTCTGACTGCGCCAGCGTTAGAGGTCCTAACAAAGGCGTTGGACGTGTCGGTGGGTGATGAGGCAGGTGGCGAGGTTGAGGAAGGCTTCGTGAATGTCGTCGCGTCGTTCCCAGCGGATGCGCAGGCGGCGGAAGCCGTGCAGCCAGGCGATCGTGCGCTCGACCACCCAGCGGAAAAAGCCCAGGCCGGAGCCGTGTTCCACGCCTCGTTCGGCGATGACGGGGCGGATGCCGCGGGCCCAGAGCAGGCGACGGTACTTGTTATGGTCGTAAGCCCGGTCGGCGAGAAGCGCGTCGGGTCTGCGCCGGGGTCGGCCGACGACGCCCGCCACCGCCGGAACTTTGTCCAGCAGCGGCAGCAACTGCGTGACGTCGTTGCGGTTCCCGCCGGTCAGCGACACCGCGAGCGGGATGCCCTGGGCGTCGGTGACGACGTGGTGCTTGCTGCCCGGCCGCGCGCGGTCGACCGGGCTGGGGCCACTTTTGGGCCCCGCCGGGCCGCCCTGACGTGGGAGGAATCGATCACCGCCCGCGACCAGTCCAGCTTCTTCGCGGCCCGCAGCCTCTCCAGCAGCACCAGATGCAGTGCGTCCCACACGCCGGCCTCGTTCCACGCGGCAAGACGCCGCCAACACGTCATGCCCGAGCCGAAGCCCAGCTCCTGGGGCAGGTATTCCCACTGGATGCCGGTGTGCAGCACGAACAGGATCCCGCACAGCGCCTGCCGGTCCGGCACCCGCGGTCTGCCCTCGACCAGCTTCGGCGCCGACTCGGGCAGCAACGGTTCGATCAGCGACCACAGTTCATCCGACACGATCCACGGCCGCGACTCACGCTTCGCCATAACCAGACCAACGAGCGATCAAGCCGATAGTCACATGATCAACCGCTTCTGTTAGGACCTCTAAGAACTCCTAACGAAATGATCTTCGAGGTGGTTGGATC